>JAYELX010000338.1:0-2651 GCA_034717875.1 Chloroflexota bacterium
GAGGAATACCAGTAGTTTCGCATATTTCTCTTAAACCAGGGCCAACTTGATCCAGGCCAGCTTCCCCAGTCATCAAGCCCTGTTTTGCGCTAGCAATGGAACTACAGCCAGTTTCGACAATCAAAACATCATGTTTGAGCAATTCTTGACCAAGACGAACGTGCAAGGCGTCATGCTGTTCACGCGGGTTATTGCATCCCACAATGCCCACTACGCCACGGACGCGCCCAGACATAACGGCATCATTGAGAGGCCGGAATGAAGCGCGGTACGAACCGCCCAGAGCATAGTTAATGTATTCATGGGAAAACCCAGGTACCACAGGTGAACGGTGATCAGGAATTTGAGTCTCACCACGATTTTCATAATTATCAATAGCGGAGCGAAGAATCTGCTTGGCTATATCCAACGCCTTTTTTTCATCAAATTCGATATGCGTGGCGCCTTTGATTTTTGCTTTTTTGGAGGTCGTGATGATTTCTGTGTGGAAATGCTCGGCTATACCAACTATAGCTTGCATAATGCACTGAACATCAACTATCATGGATTCAACCGCACCGGTCATAATAGCAAGTTCTTGCTGTAGGAAGTTGCCCGCAGCCGGGACGCCTTGCCGCATGAGAACTTCATTAGCCGTGCAGCAAATACCAGAAAGGTTAATCCCTTTAGCGCCGGCTTCTTTAGCATATTCAATGATGTCGGGGAACTGAGAAGCCGCCACGATCATTTCGCTCAAAGTTGGCTCGTGACCGTGAATAACCACATTGACGTAATCATCTTTGAGAACGCCGAGGTTAGCTTCTCCCAAAATTGGAGCGGGTGAACCGAACAAAATATCAGAAACATCGGTAGCGATTAGACTGCCGCCCCAACCATCTCCGATAGCAGTGCGAATAGCATGATCCAGAATATGTTCAGCATCTTGGTCAACGCCTATGTGAGTGCGGTGAAGACATTCCACTATTTCGCGATCAACGCCGCGAGGTGACACGCCATGTTTTTCCCATACTGCTTGGCGTGTTTTCGGCGCTCGGGTAGCCGAAGCGACAAATCCCTTTTGTTGGCCAAATTGAGAGATATATAAATCGGCTAAATCGTTGGCAATTTCATTTGGTGAGCGGCCTTCGATGGGAATATTGTAGTAGGCAGCAAGGTTGCGAAGCTTGGCCACATCTCGGATGATATAGCCTTGGGTTTCGCCATTAGCTGTTTCTTTGAGGGTGAAGGCCATATCGCGGCCATGATCAGAGTGAGCGGCGGCCCCGCCAGCTACCATGCGGATAAAGTTACGAGCCTGGATTGTGTCAACGGTTGCTCCACAGATTCCAGTTTGCCCATCTTTCACAATTCGGCAGGGACCCATGCTGCAAATTTTACAGCACAAACTATCCGCCCCAATTGGGCAAGCTTTCATGTTATCAACACGAGTAAAAGCCGTCCCAATACTTAACTCTTCAGCCCTGATCAGCATCTCTTGAGATGCTGTATCTATAGTTTGTTCTTGTGGGGTTCTCTTATTACTTTTTCTAGCCATTGTTAGCCTCCTCAGTTTGCGTTATAGCTACTTCGAGCAGGCCCATTCCTGGACAAGGCCACTGAGCGCGCCCTTCGTAGTGCACACCTTGCTCGAAACCAATTGTGTTTTGAGTTTGAGCATAAGACGAGGTACGGCGATAGTATTTTTCTCCTTCGCGCTCGTTAACTGGTATTGATGACTCGAGAGTAATAGCGAGGTCTTCATTATAGCCAGCTTCATCAAGCTTGGCCTTTATTACTTTCTTGGTGATCTTCTTGGAATTGTATGTAATTTCCACAACGCGGAATCCGCTGCTGGCATACACATCCTGCACGCCATCCAAGTCAAGCAAGATACGCCTGACTTCGGTGACATGATGATCACCGTACATGGCGGGAAGATCCAATAATAATACTGTCATACGGGTTATCCTCCTTACTATCTACAATATTGTTATTAAATGGCTATTAAGGTTGTCGAAATACTAGTACACTTGGCGCAAATCCTTTGGCAATTCTCGACTCATCTATGCCAAATCCTGGACTTTCACGCTCAAAACGGGTCTAACTTCGAGCAAAAATAATCTGCGTAACCGCCGTGGCAAAGGACTTCCACCCAGTCGCACTAATATATTTGTAATATACCGCGGCAAAAGAACAAAACCAGTGATTAGCACTCACTGGCTCTGATCTGTGCACATTGGCAATTCATGATTGCTGTTTTGTTCTGAAGCATAGGCCATAGGCACAACCATATTGCCCCATTGGAATGACGATGATTTCTGTGCAACATTGCTGACACGATTACACCTTTTCATGATGGATAATAATACCACAGATTAAGTAAGTACCACAACTTGCAGAGCAAGTATAAGAAAATGATACTGATATTGTCAGTATGTACTATCACAAATCATCAAGATATTTGTCATAAATAATAGTGTTCGGGCAGCTCAAAACCATAAAAGCTTCCAAAAATCAGGTGTGGTTCACGGTTAAGGTAACACTTTTTGTAAAATATCTCAGCGCCGGTCGAGTGTTGCCGAAGGCACGCAAAGCGCTCGCCTGTAGTTTAGCGAAAATGTATCGAGACCTAGCGGCCTAATACAGCAATATTCCCTTCAATAACCCGCAAA
>JAYELX010000339.1:0-2638 GCA_034717875.1 Chloroflexota bacterium
CCCTGGCCCTCTCCCAAAGGGAGAGGGGACTCCCTCTCACCCTGGCCCTCTCCCAAAGGGATGCGAAGCATGCAAAGCAAGGGAACAGCTTCCTCTCCCTTTGGGGGAGGACTGAGGTGGGGGAGAACGATTGGTAAATCTTAATCGGAGTGAAAACAATGGACATTTTTACTGCTTTTGGTCTCTCAGCAAGTGCTGGCTTGAACGCATATATCCCCTTGCTGGTTGTGGCTGTTGCGGCCCGCTTTACCAGTTGGATCGAACTTAGCTCCCCCTGGCACACGCTGGAAAGTTGGTGGGTGATTGGCGTGTTGATGCTGTTATCCCTGATCGAATTCTTTGCCGATAAAATACCTGCTGTCAATCATGTCAACGACATCATCCAAACATTCATCCGCCCGGTCGCTGGAGCTGTGGTTTTCTCAGCAAGTACGCAGGTATCTGATGTACACCCTGTGCTTGCCATGATTGCCGGTTTACTTGTGGCTGGTAGTGTCCACGTGGCAAAATCAGCAGCCGTTCGTCCTGCGGTGACGGCCACAACGGGCGGCGCGGGGAATTTGCCCGTCAGCATCATGGAAGACATTGTCTCAACTATCTTGTCCATTCTGGCGATAGTGATTCCAGTACTGATTGCCGCGGCTATTATCTTGATAGTTTCTTGGATAATTTGGTGGATGTGGCGCAGGTCTAATCGAAAATCAATGCTACAATAGTAACAACATCTTGTTCCTAATTATATTATGGTGAGGAATTCTATCAAAAAATCAAGGCAAATTGTAGGTTGGAACGTTTAGTTATGAGAGTTGATCAACTTGCGCGTTTCCTGCCGACCTCTGTCAGTTAGCGGCGAATTAATGCGTTTAATCCACGTAGGTGGATTTCGCGCCCCAGCCTCGAATTTATTCGATGGCCCCGTGGCAGAGGGATTGAAACCTTGTGGCAGGGGAATTAAGGGGAGTGGATCGTGAACCCCGTGACGGGGGGATTAATGCGGGTGGGGAGTAAACAATTGCGGGGTAGTGCGTTTCAACGCACTTTAGCTTTTAGCCGATGGTTTCAACCATCGGCGGTTGCGATCGGGGCTTGTTCCGAAAATCAAACTAATTAATATACCTTGTGAGGAGGATTAAACATGTCAGATTACAGTACCGCACCAAGCAGGCCGAATAGCTCGATGGCCGTTATTAGTCTGGTAGCCGGCATATTAGGGCTGACCTTATTTCCAACCATCGGCAGCATTGCGGCTGTGATTACAGGCTCGCTGGCCAAGAAAGAGATCCAACAAAGCGCAGGCACGCTGGGTGGTGAAGGCTTGGCCCGGGCTGGCGTGATTTTGGGCTGGATCGGCATAGCTTTGGCCATACTTGGTATTTGCATCGTTGGCGTTGTCTTTCTGGTGCCACTGTGTTTAGCCACGTTTGGTATTGCTTCAGAAGAGTTTGGTATACTGCTTCCGATTGTGTTTTTGATGATCTAGTACAGTCAAGCGTGAGGCCTTCGGCAGTTTTTAGAACAAAGACACGTATCTTCTCAAAAAACAGGGGAGAAGTTGAACTTTTTCAGAGTTTCGCGTTCGTTTTTCTTGAGCTATCGCTCTGCGCGCCTTTGGCGGAAAAGTTCAATTTCTAACTTATTCACTTGCCGTAGGCACTCGAAGCCATCCGTTACTCAGTTTATGATTAAACAAGGAGAGTAATTATGCCAGAAGAACTAAATCAAAACGACGAACTTATCGAGGGAGAGAACGGAGCCGATAATCGCATTTGGATTATCGTTGCCATTGTGCTTATAGTGCTGTGCTGCTGCTGCCTTTTTGCAGGTATTGGTGGAACGTGGTTGTGGAACAACGGCGATGAGCTGTTTGGTTTGACGAAGCAACTTATTTTTGTCATATAACTTGGATTGTATCCTCTCCAAATTTCAGGGAAAGGGCCTCAACTCGTCAACGAATGAGTAACGAATAAACAAATAGCCACGTACAATTCGTTTATTCGTTTCATATTCGTTGACGAATCGAGAATCTCTTGGGATTGAAATCCCAAGTTAATAGCTCAAGTCGGCTTGCCAAAGGCACGCTTACGGCGAAGCCGACTGAAAAATACAATTTTCAACAAAAATTGTAGAAATGGCACGGTGTGTTTCGCGTAGAATCCTGCAACGGAAATGCATGTGCGGAGGTGTTCCACCGCAGAGCGGATTGAACGAGATAAACTCGTCAACGAATAAGTAACGAATAAACAAATAGCCACGTACAATTCGTTTATTCGTTTCATATTCGTTGACGAATCGAGAGTCTCTTGGGATTGAAATCCTAAGCTAATAACTCAAGTCGGCTTTAGCCGACTAGAAAATACAATTTTCAACCGAGTAACTGGAGATACCAATATGCCAGAAAAAATTCCCCGAACCCTTAACGATGCTTACGATGCAATTGACCCATCGCTACCTTTGGAACAAGACGACACCCGCTATATAGATTTTCAAGATGTGCGCGGCGAAAATGATGAAATCAGCGCCATGATGCGTCGAATTTCGCGTACCCGCAATACCCAACATATTTGCCAATTATTCACTGGGCATCGCGGCTGCGGAAAAACAACCGAACTCTTTCGCTTAAAAAAGAAGTTAGAAGATG
>JAYELX010000340.1:0-1229 GCA_034717875.1 Chloroflexota bacterium
ATATCGAGCTCGGCGGATGAGGCCTGTTGAACTGGCAGCAGATCGTGGGCCCATTCGATGCCGGCGGTGTGCAACCACGATAGGGCCATACGCCAGGGTTCTTTGATAGCAAGGTCGCCTCCGGGCAGAGGCGTGTAGGCCAAGTGAGCGCAGCGGTGATAGCCATTATAATCGGCCAGCAGAAACTCGCCACCCCAAATTGCGCCATCGTCGCCGTAGCCAGTGCCGTCGAAAGATACACCAATGACCGCTTCGTCATCGGTGAGACCGTGCTCAGCCATGCAAGCAGCAATGTGAGCGTGGTGGTGCTGGACATGGTAGATGGGCAGATGACCGCATCGAGAACGTTCTACGGCATACCTGGTAGCCAGATAATTGGGGTGCATATCACAGGCAATCACCTCTGGCTGGATGCGGAATAGGCGTTCGAAATGCTCGATACCATCTTCAAAAGAACGCAAAGTCTCGTAATTTTCCAGATTGCCGATATGGTGGCTGAGAAAAGCGTAGCGGCCTTTGGTCAGGCAGAATGTGTTTTTGAGCTCAGCGCCGGTTGCAAGTAAGGGGGGCGTTTCGATGGAGAGTGAAATCGGGTAAGGAACGTAGCCGCGGCTTCGGCGCAGTTGGTAGGTTTGGGGTTGGGAATTGGTAATTGGTAAACTGGTAGACTGTAATCGTTCATTCCCCCACCTCAATCCTCCCCCAACGGGAGAGGAAGCTGTCCCCTCTCCCCCTGGGAGAGGGCTAGGGTGAGGGTGAGGGTGAGGGTGAGAGCTAGGGTGAGGGCGAGAGAGAGGGCCAAGGTGAGGGAGATGGTTAGGATGAGGGTGAGAGCAAGGAGATTGTACAATTCCGGCAGGTTGGTTTCCATTGCTCGGTTTGGGTACCACTCTCACAACCGAATCATCACAGCGCACGTGGATGTCGCGGTTGTGCATCAGGAACGCGTCGGCCAGATCGCCGAGTCGCTCGCGAGCAGCGTCATTATCAGTGGCAATCGGCTCTTCGCTGATGTTGCCACTGGTCATCACCAGAGTGGAGTATTTGGAATCGTGGAAGAGCAGATAATGCAAGGGCGTATACGGCAGCATCACGCCGAGGGTTTTCTGATTGGGGGCCACAGCTTTGGCAATATTTGATTCTGGGCGGCGCCAGAGCAGCACGATGGGACGTTGGCGGGATTTCAGCAATTCGCGTTCAGCGGCGTTGACGTAACAATGCTGCTCGAC
>JAYELX010000340.1:1329-2637 GCA_034717875.1 Chloroflexota bacterium
GGGATTGGTTCGGAGTGGATTATCTCGAAAGATGAGAATCCGTTGGGGGAACAAGAATCCACTTCGAGGGAGTCAATCAATGCCAATGGGGGCGCATTCTCCCGCAGCATGTTGGCAAAATGCTCGAGAGAGGATTCTGTTCCATCAACGTGAATATCCACCCCAGCAGATGTATTTCGCACCCAGCCTTTGATTCCCAGCCGTGTTGCTAATCCGTATACAAAAGGACGGAATCCCACGCCCTGAACGATGCCCGTAATATGAATGCGGGCGCCGGTAAGTTCTGCCATCATACAGCTCGCTTCACTTTTTAGTTGCCGCTTTCGATGTTGTCGACGAGCCAATCCAGCCAGGCCTGCACGCCATCGCCCGTTTTGCAGGAAACTGAGAAGGTGACAAGGCCGGGGTTGAGGATTTCGACACCTTTTTGGAAGTAGTCCATGTCGAATTCGACGTAGGGGGTCAGGTCGGTTTTGTTGATGACTAAAATATCGACGCCCTGGTACATGCGCGGGTATTTGTAGGGTTTGTCGTCACCTTCGGGGATGGATGCGATCAGGACGCTTTTGTGAGTGCCAAGTTGGAAGCCGGATGGGCAAACCAGGTTACCGACGTTTTCGACGATGATGAGTTCGTATTCTGCCAGATCGAGTTGTTGGAGCGCGTTGCGGAGCATAATGGCATCGAGGTGGCACTGCCCGCCGGTATTGATTTGGACGGCCGCGGCTCCGGCTGCTGCGATGCGATCGGCGTCGATGCTGCTGGCCAGGTCGCCATCGATGGCGGCAATCTGATAACGGTCGGATAGGCTTTTGATGGTAAGTTCGATTAATGATGTCTTTCCGGCCCCAGGAGAGGCCATCAGGTTGACGGCAAAGACGCCTGTTTCGTCAAATCGAGCGCGGTTTTCTGCCGCTAGTTGGTCGTTTGCGTTTAGTACTTTTTCGACTACGGGTATGTTTTTGGTTTTGGTATTCATTCTTTTATCCTTGAGATTTGTGATAGTGATAAATTTTAACGCGGAGCGTATGAACGAGAGATTTTTTCTCTGCGTCTCTGCGTTAAGGCATTTGCCTGGTGACATCGCTTCGCGTAGCACACCTATAGGTGCCCGCAGTGTCACCGTGGGGATGACGCTTCGCGTCGACTAAGTGAACGCAGAGCGTTATCTTGACCATTCCCACGCGGAGCGTAGGAACGAGTATGAGCGTATGAACGAGAGAGATTTTTCTCTGCGTCTCTGCGTCTCTGCGACTCTGCGTTAATCGGTTTCGCCAGATGCGTGTAGAGCAATTTACTTCTACGTTT
>JAYELX010000341.1:0-7911 GCA_034717875.1 Chloroflexota bacterium
TTCCTTCGCTGCCCAATCATCACCCAAAAAGACCTCAATGTCCACCGGGCTGGTTGGGTCATATTCATATTTGATTTGACGTGTCTCGATCCCCAACCATGAAACCAAATACCGCATCGTATAAGGGCGTCCAACGTGGTCGATGATAATGGTTTTGGGGTAATCCTGATCAACTTGGCCTATTTCGATGACCGCTGCCCCTTGGGACCTCAAATACGCAGCCGCGCGTGCAGCAAGATCAGATTCATCGGCGCTGTTTTGCACCAAAATACTGGCTGCTTCTAGCGACATGCGCTCCTGCTCGCTGCCGGGAGCAAGCGGGGCCAGTGATCCCGATGTATTGAAAATTTCGTCACGCAGCAACCGAATTCGGTCAGGATATGGGATCAGAATACTTAGATTGTCCGGCGACCAGCCATAGGCAACATAGCGCGTATCAATCACCCCCTGGCGGATACTCTCGTCCGGGATTTGCTTGGCCAGCAGTGCTAATTGAATAATTTCATCCAGGCGTAAATTTGTGTGCACGCCCGAAACAAGTTCACGATATAAAGTTGGGGACTTTTTTATCAGATTGGGCAATAGCTTGAATTCGAGAATCCGATTCCGAATCCCCAGGATTACCTGCTGTTGACGGCGGGCGCGGTCAAAATCGCCGTCGCCGGTGTGGCGATTGCGGGCATAGGCCAGGGCATAATCGCCCGGTAAGGTTTGCACACCTGGCTTTAAGGTCTTATTTTTACTTGCCAGAAGATCAACTTCAATCTCGTAAGGTATATCAAGTTTGACCCCGCCCAGTTCGTCGATAAAGCGGATAAAAGCCTGAAAATCGACAACAGCGTAGTAGTGGATCGGCACCCCGATAACGGTCTCGACAGTCTTGACGGCCAAACCAGGCCCTCCCCCCGGCAGGTTATAAGATGCACCCATCACGTAGGCTGTGTTGATTTTGCCATGCTTGAAACCGGGGATGGGAACCCACAGATCACGCGGGACGGAGAGCAGCCCCGCTGTTTTCGAGATAGGGTCCATGGTCAGCAACATCATTGTATCAGTGCGCGATGCACCCGAACCTGCTGCCCAATCGCGATAATCGAGCCCCATCACCAAAACAGTAACACGTTCAGTTCCGTTCCACGGCGTGAGCGTGGGAGCAATTTGAGGTGTCTTCAAAGGGCTGGGGGCTTGACCCTCCTGGTACGGAAGTGGAGGCATTGTTTCCTCCCCTGACTCGGTCTGATATTGAGGCGTGAAGCCAGGTCTGGGCGTCGCCGTCTTGGCAAATTCAATCGGGGAATAAGCAAATTCACGTGCCGCGGCATAAGAAATCAACCCTACCAAAGCCATAGCAGCCAGCAGGGCAACACCAAATACGACCCAAAGCCCCCACTTATTGCTATCAGAAGATTTCTTTTGCTTAGTTTTTGGCATAATTCATCGTAGAGTCACATTTCAGACGTAGGTCTAGTCGTCGTTACTTTCCCTTGCTCAAGCCAGCTTCCTCGAATAACCAGCGAGCTATCGTACAATATCTGCACGCCCCTATTTTACCTCATTGTGTTGCATCCCCTCACGCTATCTCATATAATGGCAGCTCGGATTATCAACCCAAGTTACGGTATATTTATGTCTTCACCAATTTTATTCTTAGGCTCTCAGATGACGGTGGGGGGCGCGCAGCACGTACTTCTCGCCCAAGCTCAATGGTTTCACGACAAGGGTTATCCTGTCACGGCAGCCTTTTTTTACGATAAAGAGAATCTCGGCGCGCGCTGGAACACCCGCTATGATTTTTCCATCATAAACCTGAACGCTCGGCGGACGGGAGCAAATATAATCACCAATATCGCTTTGTTGCTGCGTGGATTGATGCGGCTGTGGCATTTGCTCCGCCGAGAGCGTTTTTCCGTTGTCGAAACTTTTACGCCTCACAGCAACTTGCTGGGATTGCCACTGGCTTGGATGGCCGGCGTACCGGTGCGGATTGGGTCTCATCATGGACGCATCGAAAACGAGCCGCGTTGGCTGGAATGGCTGCACGGACGAATGATTGATGGGGGCGCAGCAAATGTTTTGGTAACGGTATCCTCTCGCGTTTCGCGTCTGGCCATCGACGGTGAAGGCATAAAACCGGAGCGGGTAAAAATGATTCCCAATGGGGTATCTATTCCTCCACAGGAGATGTTTCCCAAAAATAATGTCACAAAAACACGCCAAAATCTTGGCGTTGCTGAATATGCACATCTGCTAATTTCTGTGGGACGCTTGACCAGCCAAAAAGGGCACGGCTATATGTTGGCCGCGTTCCCGCAGGTTCTAGCACATCTTCCAAAAACGGTTCTTGCATTGGTGGGCGATGGCCCCCGGCGTGAAGAGTTGGAGCAACAAGCTCGAGCTTCGAAGATTGAAGCCGGGGTGCGTTTTTTGGGTACGCGTGACGATGTCTACCGCCTTTTATCCGCCGCTGATGTTTTTGTGCTTCCATCCGTTTCGGAGGGGATGCCTATGTCGCTTTTGGAGGCAATGGGAATGGGCGTTCCTGTGGTCGCATCTCATCTGGAGGGCATCGCGGACGTGGTGGAAAATGGGCAGCATGGCTTGCTGGTTCCGCCAGGTGAAGTAAAATTGTTGGCTGAGGCTATAATTCGACTGTTGGAAAATGATGGATTACGAAAACGGCTGGCGCAAAGTGCCCAACAACTTGTGCGAGAAGCTTATACGCTAGACCGAATGTGCGAGCAGTACGAGGAATTATTTTTTGAAACCTATCAGGAAAACCCAGTATGAAAAATCATTCAAAATCCAAAACAACGATGCGCTTGCTAATCACAACTCTCATTGTGGTGATTTTCACATTCGCGTTTCGAGATTTTTATGCGGTTGCTGCTGGAACAACTAACTGGGTGGGTAAGTTTACGCTGACGTGGGGAATTCCGTTGGCTGGATTGATTGTCTGGGGCACAGCGGCGACGATTTGGGGATTATTGTCCTTGTGGCGGCCAGAGACAGTCTCTCCTGCAAACCGATTCTTGTCGAAGTGGCGCAACCGCATTGGTTGGCTGCGCTGGCCCATCGTCGTCGTGTTGGCGTTGATTCTAGCGAAAATATTTTTGTACACACCCCTGGGGCTAAAACTAACTGGCCTGGCTTTCCGACTGGTATTTTTTATGGCTGTGGTTATCGCCGCGGCTATGTTTGCCACTCGCGGCCCAGAACTGATCAATTTGCGCTCTTTATTATTGGCCAGCCTTCTCGTCGGCGGTGTTTTTATCCTCGCCAAATCGCTAATTACTGTCACCGATTACCCCCTCTCGCTGTCCTGGTCTGAGGGCAACCGTATCTGGGACTATTCGATTTTATACGGACGCGATTTATACAATTACCCACCCGATCAACGCATTGAAGCCTACATCGATCGCGGCCGCCAGTCATTGTGGGGCTTGCCGTTTTTGTTCGCCAACGTCTCCATCGTTCACGTTCGTTTGTGGTCTGCGCTCGTTTTCACCATCCCTTACGCGCTACTCGGCTGGAGCACATTTCGCGCTCTTGCGGGGCATATCAAAGAGTGGGCCTGGCTGGGAGTTTGGATATTTCTATTCCTCTATCAAGGGCCAATCTACACACCATTGGTGCTTAGTGCCATCCTGGTTGCGGGAGCGCGCCGCAAACCGCTGTGGATCGGCCTACCGCTGATTTATCTGGCAGGATATTACGCCCAGATGAGCCGCATGACCTGGATGGTTGCTCCGGCCCTATGGGCAATTATTATTGCATTGGTAGATGGCATTTCCGAGCAGGATAACGGCAGTTTTGGATGGCGGGAGTGGGGTAAAATAATTGCATCTGGCCTGGCAGGATTTTTAGGAGGCTTTGGGATAGAGCGCGGTTGGAGGCGAATATCATTCTACCTCGGGCAGGCTTCCGCTGATGAAGCTCTTGGTTTGTCTCCGAGCATCCCCGCGTCAGACCTTGCCGAACCCGCTCTATCCGCAGCCCCCATCACCAACATGGGCGTCAGCGGCATCAGCGATCAACCCTTACTCTGGGAACGTCTCTGGCCCAACCCAACCTGCGGGACAGGCCTCATCATCGGGCTGTTGCTGGCCGTAGCACCTGTGATCATTTTGCTCGTTTACCTGATTCGCACCAAACGCTGGAACCTGAACCGTTGGCAAAAATTGGGCATTTTCGTTATTCTCTCGGCTTTTTTAACCGTGGGTATTATCATCAGCGTGAAAATCGGCGGCGGAAGCAATCTGCACAACCTGGACATGTTCTTGATTGGCTTGGTTTTCACCGCCGCACTTGCCTGGGAAAACGGTGGTTACGAATTGTTGACCAAGCTGTTAATTATTCAGTCCCCTTGCCCTCACCCTAGCCCTCTCACAGAGGGAGAGGGGACAACTTCCTCTCCCCCTGGGGGAGGATTGAGGTGGGGGAGTGAACGGTTGCATCCCCTTTGGATAAAATCCACTCTTTTGCTCGCCGTGATGATTCCCGCGTTCATGCCGCTGATAAAAGCGGCCCCATTAGAATTACCGCCAGACGACAAAGTAGAATGGACGATGGAGTTGTTGAGCGCCGAGACGAAGCGAATCACATCCGAGGGCGAAGAGATTCTGTTTATGGATCAACGTCAAACCCTCACCTTTGGCTACTTTGGGGACGTACCCCTGGTTCCGGAATATGAGAAAAAGAAGCTGATGGATAAAGCTCTGTCGGGAGACATGGAATACCTGAGCAGCTTTTACGCTGATATAGCTTCGCAGCGCTTCGCCTTGATCATCACCGATCCCCAAAGAGTCCGCTACGCCGACGAAGATGAAGGTTGGGGCGCGGAAAATGATGTATGGGTACGCTGGGTCACGGAACCGTTATTGTGTTATTATGAGCCGATCTACACTATCAAAAAAACGTCGGTTTGGTTTTTATACCCGCGCGCAGATGCCAGCGATTGTTCTATCCCGTAAGTTTAACCATTTAACGCAGAGACGGGGAGACGCAGAGTTTATATTTTTCTCCGCGACTCTGCGACTTTGCGACTCTGCGTTAAATCTCATCCATCATGCGCATAAAACCCAAAACACATCTTATGCAAAATCAATCTCCCACATCTAAAACCTTACGAAAACATACACTTGCCGCTGCAGTGGAGGGCCTCACCGCACTTGTTTTTCTCTTCTGCATCCCCGGTGATCCGAATAACGCCTGGTTTCTGGGCTTATCGAAAATGCGTTTTGCGGCAGCAGCAGGATTGTTTGTTGCTGCTAGCGCATTTGCAGTGCTGACTTTTACTCTTTGGCGAAATGACGCATGGGAACAACGCCTCGGAGAACGTCTAAGCGGGGCTTTGCAAACCACAACGCTCTATGTCGTGTTAATAATCCTTTCGTTTGTGGGAGTGATAGCATGCAGCCAATTATTGTGGTTGGCTTATGTCATAGAAGACCCTTTCATAAAAGCCTATCTTGTGCGCATAGCTCCCCTGCTATTTTGGGGCGGCGCGCTGGGTTTGCAAACCATATTAGCTGTGCCGCTATTTCGGCATAATAGAAACTTATTCAACCTGTCACCGCACATAAAAATTCTGCGCACCAGCGCGTTGATTTTGGTTGGGCTCTTTTTCCTGTGGGGAATTGTGGCAGTGAGCAGAATTGGAATCAAGCCAGACGTAGGGGGTTGGGACACGCCGGGCGCGCCTATCCTGGCCGCTCAAGCATGGTTAGCCTGGGCATTGGGGATGTTGATTTTGAGCGTGGAAATGATTTTATCCACAAACAGCACCGCAAGTGGGCGTGTTGTAAATGATGAAGTGTTCCACCGCAGTACCAAGGGCATGCTTCGCGAAGCGGATGGAACGAGATATAGTAAAGCTCGAAGCCTCGAATGGCTCGACATCGTCATAAGTATTTTTCTTTGGACAGCAGCTTTTTGGATCTGGGCACGCACGCCCATGTCCCCATCATATTTTGCTCCTGAGCCGCGGGTACCAAATTTTGATTACTATCCCTATTCGGATGCAGCCTATTACGATCTATCTGCCCAACGCTTACTAGTTGGTCAAGGGTTTTCCGGTATCCCCATGAAGCCCTTGTATGCCATGTTTCTAGCTCTGTCGCACACGGTCGCGGGGCAGGAATACGCCGATGTGGTCAAGTTTCAAATCGCGGTTTTAGCACTTTTGCCTGTGCTGATTTACTGGCTGGTAAAGTCGTTACACTTTCGGGTTTCGGGTCTAATTGCTGCGGCTTTAATTATTTTACGGGAAAGAAATGCCATTTCTCTCTCTAGCGATATCAGGGTTTCCCATTCCAAGCTGCTCATGTCGGGAATGCCTGGAACTCTAGCAATTGTGCTTTTCGCCTGGCTATTGATCCGATGGCTGCAAAAACCGGACGAACGTCGCTGGTATCCGTTGGCAATGGGTGGAATCTTAGGGCTGCTGATGCTGATCCGCCCCCAAACTTTGATCCTGGCGTTGGCGGTTGGGTTTTTCATTGTGCTAATCTCTTTGCGTCGATTCGTGCCCGGCTTGATCAACGCTGGCTTCTTTGCCCTGGGCATCGGCCTGACTCTCTTCCCGTGGCTGTGGCGCAGTTATCAAACAACCGGGCGCGTCACCCTCAACAGTCCCGAACAGATGGCTTATTTTACTCAGTTGTACACCCTTGATCCATGGGATAGCTATGTGCACAGGCAGCCAGATGAAAGCGACGGGCAATATGCCCAGCGCGTCAACGATTATCTCTTCGATTTTTTGCGCCATCATCCCGATAAAGTCGCAAAATTCACCTCCGCTCACTTCATGCACAACGAAGTCTCCATGCTCTTAGCTTTGCCCATGTCCCCGTGGTTTGTGCAAAACCCCAACATGGCTTTGAGCAACTATGGTTTGGAAAGATCGCCGCGTTTTTGGGGTGCTTGTTGTTCCACCGGGGCCTATGTAACCGAGATGCCATTCTGGAATACCTGGAAAGGGGCCTTGTCCACCTCGATGGTTATCTCCCTGATTTTCAATTTAACTATGATAGCCGTGGGGCTTGGCGCGGCCTGGAAACACTGCAACGTGGCTGGTTTAGCTCCGTTGGGACTCAGCCTGGTTTATAGTTTGAGCACAGCCCTGGGACGCTACTCCGGCTGGCGATTGATTCTCCCTGCTGATTGGGTCGTGTTGATGTATTATGCCATCGGAATCGGTCAGATCAGCTTGTGGGGATATGCCTACCTTGATGGCAGGCCTGCGCCCCAAATCGTTGCTGATTCCACAGAGAATACACAGTATCGCTTTTCCCGCCTGACGCGGCCAACTTTAGCCCATCTCCGCTCTAGCCTTCCGCTGATGGTCGTTTTTCTGATATTGGGCCTTTCTCCGTTGCTTGTCGAGAATTGGATCAAACCCCGCTATGCCCCGATTGAAAAAGATGCTGGGCTAAACATTCTCCGGCAACTAAGCGCTGAAGATGAGCAAACCCTTCGACGATTCTGGGATGATGAACACAGTGTTGTGCTGGAGGGTCAAGCTTTCTATCCCCGCTACTATAAACCTCGACAAGGGGAGCCAGGAGGAGATTGGGCCGCTTATGCGCCGCGTGATTATGCCCGTTTGGGATTCTCGCTGGTGGGGCATCAGCAAGAGCAGGTCATCTTGAGGCTGGATTCTCCCCCTGAAGCATTCCCTAACGCCGCTGAAGTCATCGTGATTGGCTGTAGCAAAGGGGATTTTGTCGATGCTTGGGCCGTCGTGCTGCCGGGCGCAGCCAATCGCTCCATCATGCGAACACCCCCCGCAAGCTTATCCTGCCCGCTCCCCTCTCGCTAACCACGCCGCCTCATCGTCTCATACTGGTGACGCTCCTGCGTCAATAGGGGACGCGGAGCGTCTTTGCTTGTGTTCCACCGCGGGAGCGGTGG
>JAYELX010000341.1:8011-13379 GCA_034717875.1 Chloroflexota bacterium
CTTGTGTTCCACCGCGGGAGCGGTGGCACGAGTAGCACGAGTAGCACGAGTAGCGAGAGTAGAACGAGTAGAATCGTTCCATGATCCGGCAACCCGCCGCGAGGTTGTCCTGTCCACTCCCGCCTCAGTAGATCAGTGTGTGACACAGGTGACAGTCACTTTGTCACATCGTGTTGGGTATACTTTCTGATCTGCTGAAGTGGCTGTCACCTTCTTCCTCGTCAGTCAAAATTTACCCCAACCAGTGCGGCGCACCATCAAACAAACTTGAGCAGGCGAGCCGCGTTGACCACCATTTTCAGCAATAACCAGCCATGCTTCCAGCGTTCGATATTGGTTTCTCCGTAGACGCGCTGATGGTAGCGAATGGGCAAGTCTACAATTTTTAGCCCCATTTTGGCAGCCCCAAAGAGCAGGTCAAAATCCCCAAAGGGGTCGAAATCTCCAAAGTAGTCCCGGTTAGCAGCGATCAATTCGTAATCCTTTTTCCATAGAACCTTAGTCCCACACAATGTGTCTTTGATGGGCTGATCGAGCAGCCACGAGAAAGTCAAACTGAAAAACTTGTTCCCAAGAATATTGAAGAAACGCATGGCTTGTTCTTCCATGGGGTAAACTAAACGCACACCATTGATGAACTCGCCTCGGTTTGTGACTAGAGCAGCATAAAAGCGCGGCAGGTCCTCGGGTGGCACGGTCAGATCAGCATCCAGGATCATGAGAATATCGCCTTGGGCTTGCTGGAATCCCAATCGAATCGCATCCCCTTTGCCTTTCCCCCTCTGTTTATGCAGTTGACAAGACCGGCCTGGGTTTGCCTTGATAGCATCTTGGATGGCTTCGTAAGTATTATCTGTTGAATGACCCTCGACGAAGACGAGTTCTGTTTGGCTTCCCATTTTGGGGACGCGCTCAAAAATAGCAGGGATATTACCCGCCTCGTTGCGGGCGGCAATCACCACAGAAACGGAGGGGGCTTTCTTTGAATGGGTGTGGACAGGTTGGGGACGAGCGACGATGAAGTTTGTAATCGCTAGTTCCTTGAACGGCCAAAGTTTCACCAGGATTTTGTTGAAAAAAGAATCAATCAACGGAGTTCGCAGCGGCCATAGAATTTCAGGCCAGGAGCGAATCACCTCGAATCCTGATAAGTGCAGAAGATTAGTGGTATCTTCAGGGGTTAACCAATTTTGAAACAAGGTCGGCTTGGCCAGGCCAAGTTTTTCCGCGATTGCTAAAGGTAATTCCCACAAACGGCTATAAAAATTCAGGATCACGCGGGTGCGGCTATGCGACAAAGGTTTGATTTGATC
Source organism: Chloroflexota bacterium (assembly GCA_034717875.1). Classification (GTDB taxonomy): domain Bacteria; phylum Chloroflexota; class Anaerolineae; order Anaerolineales; family UBA11858; genus JAYELX01. Next base: position 9,325 of record JAYELX010000341.1, read on the forward strand.
GAGAACTTTTTGAACATCCCACAAATCATTTACCAGGTCCGAAAGGATGATAACGTCATAAGGAGGTTGTTCGAAATCAGGTTTATAAATGCCCAAATTGGTCTTTGGAAGTATACTCAATTCGCTCGAGCCGGTCTCCTGCCCGTGCGTAGGTGACTCGGTCACAGCAACTTGCAATTTCTCAGTGCTGTTTTGAGCAATATCGGCATAAGTTTTCTGGATGGAATTTAGATTATGGGCGTCCATGGCGATGAAGTCCAGGTTAGGATGTCGCTTTCTGGCTCGCTGTATCATTTCGACCGATAAATCTACCCCCAACCCTTTGGATGGTTGCAGTGTTGCCAATAGCCCTCCCTGTCCGCAGCCGATTTCGAGCACCTTTTGGGCTGGAGCTGCCAAAAATTGGTAGACTTGCGTCAAGCGGTGATGATAGTATCTTGCCCAGTGGGCGCCTTTTTCTGTTTCTTGGGCAACTTGATTCCAATGGGTTACGCGCTCTTGCCGATAGGCGGCCTCGGGAGAAGTTTGCTTTGGCGTGTCTGATTTTTTATCGTCAGGGGAAGATGATTTGGATGCTTGCGAGGCGATCTGTTGGTCGTGTTCTCGTTTTTGCTCTAATCGTTCGTCCATATTTTCTTAACCTTCATAGGTTGTAAATTGACGCTTGCGCACCATGTAGACAGATAGAAACAGCACGAATGGCAGCAAGCCTATGATAGGCAGATACCATTTTGTGAGATAGTAGTGTTTTTCTAAGGAACAGTCCAATTTGGTATCAAGGATTTGATTGCCCTCGGGTGCGTAGATATTGGCTACCGTTTCAATGGTTTCTTCATCATAACCTTGCTTTTGATAAGCTTTTCGAACAAGCTCTAAATTGATCGCAACTTCATCAATGTCATGTTCAATAACTACGCCGTAATCAGCATCGAGTATCCACCATTGATCGGTGTCTTTATCTACTCTGGCGCGTACGACTACATGCCCATCCAGACCAACAATATTCGCCCGGACTCGGTTTCTAATAAGTAGGTTTGCCAGAATTCTCGAAGATTGAGAACAAACACTGACAGCTCGGTCTATGGCTCTTTCGGCTTTGCAGAATTCGTACAACTGTTCATCTGCGCGCAATTGGCTCAATGCGTAGATGATGTAGTTTTCGTAAATGGGGATTTTATGATTGAAGGCATTGTCTTCAATTTGGTCACCCCAATAATGAATCGTGCCATCATAAATTAATTGAGTTAATCGTTTTGTGTATTTGGGATATTGCTCATCAATTTTAGCATTGCGGTTCATTTGCGCGTAGACTTGTTCTCGAGTGAGAGCAACGCTTCTATCTTTGCCGCCATGGGGCCAATTTTGATAAACATCGGGGTTTCTCAATGGGATTAGGCAGCCAATGGTGTTAATGCCCAATAGCACCACGCTGATAAAGAAAAACATGCTGCTGGGCAGTTTAGTTGACCACATTGCTATCCATATCGACTGCGGTTGTCTGATCAAACTACTCGCGACGGTCATGCCAAGTCCAAAAAGAATGGCTGCGATTTGAGCAGCGCCTATTCCCAGATGGGAAGTATTATTTTGAAGCATATCGAGGCTGATACCCCCAAGCATGATGATAATTCCCCCCAGGTCAAGGGCAAGCGCAAAGAGTTTTTTTAGCGTGCTGGTTTTCGTTTTCTGCATTTTTTAGTTTCTATGGCCTGTTTTCGTTTATATCGAATTGATCAATGGTTTTTCGTGTATTTTGCAACAGGAATTATAAACGTTTTCCAAAGATTCTGTCTCCCTCTTGACCGATTCGCATCTGCGAGTATAATTCAGACGTTGAATTTTGAAGATATTTTGAATTGTGAAATAATTATGGATACTTCTCAAGAAACGCGCGAACTGGTATTGCTGGAACATATCGAAGAAGACCCTGATATTAATCAGGCTACTCTGGCCGACAAGCTTGACGTTGCTGTGGGCACAGTCAATTGGCACATTAAGCGCATGGCTAAAAAAGGATACATCAAGCTAAAGCGTGCCAACCGAAAAAAATTACGCTACATTATCACCCCAGAGGGGCTGGCTTTCCGCGCTCAGCTCACAGTGAAGTATATCGAAAACTCCATGTACTTATACCGGAGAACACGTCAGCGCGTGAAAGAATTATTATCGGAAGTGCATCAATCTGGCTATAACCAAGTCCATATTAAGGGCAATGGAGACCTTGCTGATGTTATTCGATTAACTTGCATGGAGCAGGGTTTTGAAATTGAGAGTGATAATAAATCTCCGATTTTATCAGTACGCGGTTGGAAGGTTTATCTAACTATGGATGATGAAGCTTGAGCGTGGTATTATCCTGGGTCTTAGTTGTCTAAAAAAAGAACAGAGCGCAATTTGTTTTTATGTTCTTTGAGGTCTCCAGGAATTTCCAAAGAGCCGCTCTTTGCAAAAGGAAGGTAACTATTTATGAAAAAAGCACTAATTACGGGTATTACAGGTCAAGATGGGTCATACCTGACCGAATTGCTATTAGCAAAAGGATACGAAGTACACGGGATCATCCGGCGGTCTAGCACGTTCAACACTGGGCGAATTGACCATATCTATCGTGACCCTCATAATGGAGAGAAGGCCAAGATGCGCCTTCATTACGGTGATTTGTCCAGCTCTGATAGTTTGCAAAATGTGATCGGCAAGGTGCAGCCGGACGAAATATATAACCTGGGTGCGCAAAGCCATGTTCGCGTCAGTTTCGATATGCCGGAGTATACAGGTAATGTCACGGGGTTGGGCGTTGTCCGCATTTTGGAAGCAATCCGCCGCACAGGTGTGGAAACGCGCTTTTACCAGGCATCCACCAGCGAACTATTTGGCAGTGCCTCCCCGCCGCAAAGCGAAGATACGCCTTTCGAGCCTCGAAGTCCTTATGCAATTGCAAAAGCGTATGGCTATTGGATGACGTGTAATTATCGTGATGGATATGACATCTTTGCTGTCAATGGGCTTCTTTTTAATCATGAGTCTCCTCGCCGGGGAAAGACATTTGTCACTCGTAAAATCACCCGCGCGGTTGCCGCGATTCTCGCAGGGAAGCAAAAGCACCTCTATCTAGGGAATCTCGATTCGAAACGGGATTGGGGCTACGCTCCTGATTATGTCGAAGCGATGTGGATGATGCTGCAGCACGATGAACCTGTGGACTTGGCGATTGGTACAGGAGAAACGCACACAGTGCGGGAGTTTCTAGAAGAAGCCTTTGGGTATGTGGGCTTAGATTACGAGGATTACGTCCGCATTGACTCTCGCTACTTCCGCCCTACCGAGGTCGATTATTTATTAGCCGATCCCACAAAATCAAGGGAAGTGTTGAAATGGAAGCCGCGGGTACGCTTCTCCGATCTGGTTCGCATTATGATGGACGCCGATTTGGAAAGTGTTGGCCTGGAATCTCCTGGCGAGGGGAAGCGCGCTGTGGATGAAAAATTCGATGATTGGCATTGCTGGGAAGATCAAGTAACAAGCATGGATAAATAATTATGACTAAAAATGAATATCCTAATCCGAAAGAATTCTGGGCTGGGCGACGCGTTTGCGTCACCGGCGGGGCTGGCTTTTTAGGCTCTTATGTTCAAAAAGTGCTGCGCGAACGCGGTGCAACGGAAGTTTTTATCCCTCACGCAAAGGATTATGATCTGACGCAGGTAGATAATATCCGACGAATGCTGGTTGATTCTGACCCTGATGTAATCATTCACCTGGCCGCGTTGGCCGGCGGCATAGGCGCGAACCGGGCGCGACCAGCAGAGTTCTTTTATAAAAATATCATGATGGGTATCCCGCTGATGCACGAATCTTGGGTGCATGGTGTCGGGAAATTCGTCGCTATTGGTACTATCTGCGCTTACCCAAAGTTCACTCCGGTACCTTTCAAAGAAGAGAATCTGTGGGCCGGCTATCCCGAAGAGACTAACGCTCCCTATGGACTGGCAAAAAAGATGCTGCTGGTACAGGCTCAGACGTATCGTGAGCAGTACGGTTTCGATGCTATTTATTTG
>JAYELX010000342.1:0-2622 GCA_034717875.1 Chloroflexota bacterium
CAAGATGCGTTGAAAGCGCTGTATCGATTGATAATATTCCCAATAGGTCATGGAGGCAGCACGCTCGATAGAAGCCCCGGAGACATAATAGACCCCCTTTGTACGAGTAATCGAAAACTCCCTCGGATCGCTCTCCGGCCTGTAAACAGGCATTTCATCCGTTTCGGAAAGATCAGATCCGGTTTCGGATTCGGGAGGCAATTCATCCAGAAGTTGCTTTGCCCGATATAAAAGCTGACGAACACCGCGGCCAGCCACCGCGGAGATGGCATAGGCCTCATAACCGCGTTCTTCAAGTTCGGTCTTAATTTGCGGCCAACGCTCTTCAACATCGGACAAATCCATTTTATTGAAGGCCACGATTTGAAACTTATTTGCCAGATCGGGGTCGAAAAGTGCCAGTTCGGTGTTGATCTGGGCAAAATCAATCAACGGGTTTTGAGATAATCCATCAATCAAATGAATGAGTACACGAGTGCGCTGGACATGACGCAAAAATTGGTACCCCAACCCCACGCCCTCATGAGCACCCTCTATCAAGCCAGGAATATCAGCCAGGATGATATTCGTTTCGAGGTCTAATTCGGCCACACCAAGATTAGGCTGCAAGGTCGTGAAGGGATAGGAAGCGATCTTAGGTTTGGCGTTGGTCACTGCGGCCAGCAAGGTGGATTTTCCCGCGTTGGGTACTCCGACCAGGCCCACATCGGCCATGAGTTTCAACTCCAGGCGCAGTTTTCGCTCTTCGGCGGGGGCACCTTTTTCGGCAACACGCGGGGCTTTGTTGCGCGATGTAGCAAAACGGGCATTGCCGCGTCCCCCGCGCCCTCCCTCACACACGACCAAAGTCTGATCCGGTTCGGTAAGATCACCAAGCAATGCGCCGGTATCATCATCGTAGACCAAAGTGCCGGGTGGTACTCTCGCTATTAAATCATCGGCCGATTTTCCAGTCTGATTCTTACTTCCGCCGCGAGAGCCATCATCAGCATAGAAATGCCGTTTATGCCGAAAAGCGGACAGCGTGTTCAGCATGGGATCAACCTGAAAGATAACATCGCCCCCACGGCCACCATCGCCGCCATCGGGCCCACCTAAGGGAACATATTTTTCGCGACGAAAGCCGACAACACCAGCTCCGCCGCGCCCTGAACGTACGTATATTACTGTTTCGTCTATGAACATAATACAAGAATTATACCATTGCCCGTTCCCAACGCTGCCACCAACCTGTGGGGAAAAGCAAGCTGAACTTGATAATAAAAATAACGGGCTGGTTGATCAGCCCGTTAGCCTTATCAAAAAAACACCCACTCACCTACCACTGATGATTACACTGGCGGCAAGTTGCGCTTGATTTTGGGGTAAACGCCCGTCTGGAGAGCGAGGGAGGCACCCTCGGCCACACAAGTAGCGGGGTTATCAACCAGGTAAGCAGGGACACCTAATTCTTTGGTCAACAGTTTATCGATGCCGCGTAATAATGCTGTTCTGCCGCATAAAGCAATGCCGCGGTCGATAATATCCGAAACCAGTTCTGGAGGAGCTTTCTCTAATACTTTTCGAGCTGCCTCGACAATCCTATCCAAAATTCCTTGATAAGCTTCCACCACCTCGCCAGTGGTCAACGTCAGGGGACGCGGCAACCCTGTGACTTGATCCTGTCCTTGAACCTCGATGCTATCCTCTTCATCCGGGACTACCGCGGCACCAATCGCGAGCTTAATGCGTTCAGCCGTGGGTTGGGCGATGACCATGCCATATTTGCGGCGCACATAGGTCATCAGGGCATCATCTAACTGCAAGCCGCCTATCCGCACCGTCTCCCCAGAAACGATTCCATACGTAGCCAAAACAGCGGCCTGAGTGATTCCACCCCCCAAGCAAATGACCATATTTCCTGTCGGGGTATGAAAAGGCAAATCGATGCCCAAAGCAGCGGCCATGGGTTGCTGAATTAAATATACGTCACGTTTGACAGCTTCCAAAGCAGCCTCGTGGACTGCGCGCCGCTCAACGCTGGTGACGCCATAGGGGACAGACATCATCACCCGAGGTCTAAAGAAACGCACCGAACTGCTAACCTTTTTGATTAGATATTCCAGCAGTTTCTCTGCGACCTCGTAATCAGCGATAACACCATTGTGCAGAGGGTAAGCAACCTCGAGCGTATCAGGAACCCGTCCATACATATCGCGCGCTTCCTGCCCCAGTGCGACGATCTTTAACTCCTTGACCGCAATCGCCACAACAGTAGGTTCCTGAAGAACGACCTGACCATCCTCGGAAATCTGCGTATAAACAGTGCCCAAGTCGATTCCCAAGTCTTTAGAAAAAAGAGCCATGAATTTAACCTTGGTCTTTCAATGTAGTAGGTAACTGAGAATCTCTCTTGGTGCCGCCGCGATAGCGTCGTACCGCGTCCAAACGCAGGTTGGAGCGTCTTAAAGCTGCCTCCATGCGCAAGTAGATACCAGTATCAACAGGTGGGCCTTCAGAAAGGAACTTTTTCGCTCGTGCTTTGGCTTTTCGAGCGCGGGCCACATCAATCTCTCTAATATTCTCCGCGACGTCGGCCAAAACCGTCACAACCGTAGGACATACTTCTGCGACCCCACCCGC
>JAYELX010000343.1:0-2621 GCA_034717875.1 Chloroflexota bacterium
TGCATTGTGCGTAAATACTTGTAGCGCTCATCTATTGTCATCTTTTCCATATTTCATAGCTCCCTCGGTAACATTATCTTTTGAGAGAACTATATCTCATTAGTAACATTTTAGATGAGTGAACGCGAGCCCTTGACTTGATTTGCTAACCAGGGTATCATGCACGTACGTCACGAATTATATGTACGTAAGGATACATTATGAAAACAATTACCTCAACAGAACTTAGAGCAAATATCTATAATTTGCTAGACGAAGTATTAGAGACTGGTATTCCCCTTGAAATTAAAAAAGGGAAAAGAATGTTAAGGATTGTCCCGGCAGAAAAAATAGACAAGTTCCAGAATTTAATCTCCAGACCCGGCGTTATCGAGGGCGACCCCGACGAGCTTGTGGATTTGAGTTGGGAGGGGGAGGTGAACCTTGATCTACCTTGATACACACATTGGGGTATGGTTGTATGCCGGGTTGGTGGAAAAATTTAACCCAACGGTCAAAGAGCTTATTAATGATCACGAGGTCTACATTTCCCCCATTGTGCGCCTGGAATTACAATATTTATTTGAAATTCAACGAGTGACAGACAATGCCAACACTATTGTTAAGGATCTGGCCAATCGCTTAGGCCTCAAGATTTGTGAGAGAGATTTTAATGTAATTATCAATCAGGCTATGACGTTTTCATGGACGCGTGATCCCTTTGACCGTCTCATTGTTGCTAATGCTGGATTGAATGACAATATCTTGATCACAAAAGACCAAACCATCCTGGATAATTATCCTCATGCTAGATGGTAGGTGGGGTCAGTGGGTCAGTAAATCAGGAATCAGTAGATCAGTAAATCGGGAATCAGTAGATCAGGAATCAGTGGAACAGGGAACAGTGGAACAGGGAACAGTGGAACAGGGAACAGTGGAACAGGGAAACTGACACCTGATACCTAATCTTACAACCCCTCTACAATCTCCCGCACTAACCCCGGCCCTCTATAAATCAAGCCTGTATAAACCTGCACCAGCGTGGCTCCAGCGGCGAGCTTTTCTTTGGCGTCGCGCGGGGATGTGATTCCCCCTACCCCGATGATGGGCAGATTACCTGCGGTGCGGCGGTGAATTTTGGCGATCATTTCTGTGCTGCGCTGACGCAAGGGCGCGCCGCTGAGTCCACCCGTCTCACCCCCCACGGGTGAATGTAATCTCTCCCGGCTGATGGTCGTGTTAGTAGCGATGACTCCGTCCATGCCGGTGCGGATGATGGCGTCAAGGGCATCGTCCAGTTCTGCATCGCTGAGGTCGGGGGCAAGTTTTACCAGAATCGGCCGCGGGGTATGAGACCGATGACGGGCAGCATCTAATTGACTAAGCAAGTCTGTGAGCATGTCGCGGGCTTGTAATCGGCGCAATCCCACCGTGTTGGGCGAGCTGACGTTGACGGCCAGATAATCGACCAGAGGGGCAAATTTCTCCGTCAGGTAGAGATAATCTTGTGCAGCTTCTTCGTTGGGGGTAACTTTGTTTTTGCCGATGTTGAGGCCGAGGATGGGGGCGTTGGTATATTGGGGAGTGGTAGATTGGGAACTGGGGCGATGTTCTTCTTCGCGCCTGCCGCGATATTTGCTCAACCGGCGGGCCACAAAGTCCGCCCCGCGGCCGGGGAAGCCCATGCGGTTGATGACGGCTTGCTCACTGGGGATGCGGAAAATGCGCGGCCTGGGATTGCCGGCTTGGGGCCGCGGCGTGACTGTGCCAACTTCGATATGCCCGAATCCCAAACAAGCCAAACCCGGCCAGGCCAAACCATCTTTGTCGTAACCGGCGGCCAGGCCAACGGGGTTGGGGAAGGTGAGACCAAAAGACTGAACCGGTTTTTGAGATTCGGGCGTGAAAATGCGGCGAAGTAGCCCGCGCACCGGCGGCAGGTTTCCAGCGAGGCGCAGCATTTGCACTGTCAGGTTATGAGCGCGCTCTGGGTCGAGGCGGAAGATGAGCGGGCGGAGGGATTGGTACATTTTGGGAGTTGGTGTAATGGTAAATTGGGGATTGGTAGACTGGGTAATGGTATATTCCAAGAACCAGTCTACCAGTATACCAGTCTACCAGTAATTATTCATTCCCCCTAGCAAATTATTCTTATCCACGCGATAGCGATGGTCTTCGCGAAGCACAACCTGGGGTTGCCTGACCGAGCGGGGGCGTTCGGTGGGGACACCTTCACTATCCTTTTGGAAACAGGGGTGTGAATGGTTACGTCTACCAACCTAGCCATCCAAAAATACGCGTGCAGCCGCGATTTTCTCTGATGCCACCTGCTCCGTCCGTTCGTAATAATCCAACAATTGCGGCAATGTCAACACGGCGTGCAGGTGGTAGCCGCGTTCGGCTAGATCGTTCTGGCCCGCGGGGCGGCGGTCAGTCTACCAGTAATTATTCATTCCCCCTAGCAAATTATTCTTATCCACGCGATAGCGATGGTTGCCTGACCGAGCGGGGGCGTTCGGTGGGGACACCTTCACTATCCTTTGGGAAACAGGGATGTGAATGGTTACGTCTATCAACCTAGCCATCCAAAAATACGCGTGCAGCCGCGATTTTCTCTGATGCCACCTGCCCCGTCTGCTCGT
>JAYELX010000344.1:0-2614 GCA_034717875.1 Chloroflexota bacterium
TGCGCAGGCCCTCCCAAAATTTCACCCAACAACCCTTCTGCCTCCTGCTCCACCGCTATTAGATCTGCGCGAATTTCTTCCAGGGAGCGCAGGGGCTGGGGCTTATAAAAATAGCGGTTAAAAGAAATTTCGTAACCGATTTTAGTTCTGCTTTCATCGATCCACGCATCGGGGGCGTAAGGTAAAACTTCGCGTTGGATAAAGCTTTCTATGCCGCCTTCTTCCAAAAGGGGTATCTGTTCGCTGTCGCGCAAGTCAGTATCAGATTCGTATTCTACAACGCGTTTTTTAGCTTCAACTTCCACCTCATAACGTCCATAAAGAGGATTCGCGTTTTCAGCTTTATATTTACTTGATTGTTTAATCATTGGGGCGGCATCTTCGTTCACGCTTGACAATGTATCTTCCAAAAGGTTCTGGTGCCGCTTGTAGAAGCGAAAATCTGCGGCTTGTTTAACCTCATAAATAAAGGCATTAAAATCAAGGTGCGGGCCAACGCCCATCCTTTTTGCCAAGTCATCAAGCAATGCCACTAGCTCGGCATCCCTTTCTGGTGCTTCTTCTCTAAAACGCGCCAAAGATTCTTCATCTAAATTAACTTCTAGACGCAACGGGCGTTCCACGGTCACATCCCAATATCCAAAAGCTTCATTGGGGAAGATTTTACTCTCCTCGCTCTCTTCAAAATTCAAAAAAGCGTCCATCACGCGCGCCATATCCTCTTCAGTAAGCTCGCAATTTCTTTGGCCCAAATTTTTACGCAGGGGCTGATACCATTCCGTGGCGTCGATGAGCTGCACCTTTCCTTTGCGTTGCTCGGTTTTACGATTGGATATCACCCAGATGTAAGTGGCAATGCCAGTGTTATAAAAAATATTCATCGGCAAAGCGATAATCGCCTCCAGCCAATCATTTTCAATAATCCAGCGGCGGATATTGGACATGCCTTGCCCCGCGCCACCCGTGAAAAGAGAAGAGCCATTATGCACCTCGGCAATGCGGCTGCCCAAGCTGGTATTGTTTTTCATTTTATGGAGCTTATTGGCCAAGAAAAGCATCTGCCCATCATTAGAGCGTGTCATCAATGAAAACTCAGGGTCACCATCGTGCTGTAACACAAAACGAGGATCGCTAAAATCCTTTTTGCCTCCCATTCGTTTGCGATCAACTTTCCAACTTTTCCCATAAGGGGGATTAGAAAGCATGAAATCGAATTTTTGGGTCAAAAAAGCATCTTGTGAAAGAGTGGAGCCATGCACAATATTCTCAGCTTCGTCGCCTTCGCCTTTAAGAAGTAGGTCAGCTTTGGCAATAGCATAGGTTTCTGGGTTAATCTCTTGCCCAAACATGTGAATAGAAACATCTTTGCCCTGACCCTCGGCCAGTTCATGCAGCCGCTTCTCAGCCACGGTCAGCATTCCGCCCGTTCCGCAAGCTCCATCATAAACAAGATACGTGCTGGATTTAATTTGCTCTGCAACTGGTCGGATGATTAAATCTGCCATCAGCGTGACCACATCACGGGGGGTGAAGTGCTCCCCGGCCTCCTCGTTGTTCTCCTCGTTGAAACGGCGGATCAACTCTTCGAAAATCGTACCCATGCCGTGGTTGTCCAATCCGGGCAAGTCCACACTGCCATCGTTATTCAAAGTTGGCTTTGGGCTAAGGTTAATTTTTGGGTCTAAAAACTTCTCGATCAAATCCCCCAGGATATCATTGTCCACAAGGGTGGGAATTTGGTTGCGCAGCTTGAACTTATCCAAAATTTCCTGTACATTGGGCGAAAAGCCATTCAGATAAGCTTCAAAATCGGCCTTCAATTGCTGCTGTTGGGCGCGGGCGCGTAAATCGCGCAATGTGAAAGGGGAGATATTAAAAAACGCTTGCCCCGAGGCCTTGCGCAAAGCTCCACCCTGATTCGTAATCTCCGCACCGTCCAGCATTTCCTTTATGCCCAAAACATCTTGTTTCGTCGTTTCCAAAACAGCGTCCAAGCGTCTAATAACGGTCATCGGCAGAATGACATCGCGATACTTGCCGCGCACGTAAATATCTCGCAGTACATCATCGGCAATTCCCCAAATAAAACTTGTGATCTGATTGTGTTGGTTATTGTTCACAAATACTCCTGTCTAGCCCATTACATACCATTAGCATTATTTTGTCACATTCTGTTAATAAGTATATCATAATGGCCTTGTAAACTGCATTACAGATGGGACTTTTTACCCATTCGCAAACTGCCCTGAGGGAACATATTCAATGGGCTTGATTCCCTATGATTTACCACCCTCTCGCAAGCGTAAATCCAGGGCCGTGAAACGATGGGCTACTTTGTTATTCCGCACCGCGATGGCGATGGCGCGCCGATTGCCCACCAACACGCACAGCCGCTGTACCCGTTCTCTTCGTTGTAGTAGGTGATCCGTTCCACGGAGCCGGATAATGTTTTCATGGGGAGATTAGGCAAAGGGGGTATCTTACTTGGGATAATTCCTATCAGATCAATTATAAGCAATAAATCATAGTGACAGCGTTTTGATTCGGCATGACTTTTTACCCATTTGCAAATAAAGCGGGGAAGTATTATAATAAGAACATGCGTTCTAATATG
>JAYELX010000345.1:0-2609 GCA_034717875.1 Chloroflexota bacterium
CCGGCAAATCTGGCATGATATATGAGTCCTGGGCCAAGAAGCGTTGACGCGCATTGTCATAAGCGTTGATGACCTCGTAATGACCCATCCAACCGTCGAAACCAGTGCCTTCGAATCCTTTCTCGACAAGCACCGGGAATCCCGCAGCAACGAATTCTTTGATCAAAGCTAAATCGCCGCCGACGCGCCATAGAGCGTTTAACTCGGTCTCTTCGTTGACATAAGCAACCATCTCGTAGGGCATCACATTCTTATCGCGCTGGTTAGGTTTTAGATAAGCGGCCGTGTCGCGCTGATCCCCCTCCCAGCCCCAAAACGAAAGTGCCATGGAGAGATTGGCCGGGCCGCAATTATTCCACTTTTGGAATTCGTGAATGATACCATCGAGATTGACGCTTTCTGGCAGCGGCGTAGCTGTAAGCGTTGGTGTTGATGATGGGAGCGGGGTCTCGGTTGGGCCGGATACCGTGGCCGTAAAAACGGGTGACGATAGCGTTGGGCTGGATTCAATCGTTGGGGATACAGGGTTTTGTCCCTCCTCCGGGATGAAAAATTCTTCCTCGGGGGGATTAAGAGTATATTTGATCTTTGCTCGCCAAGCATCCACTCGCCAGGCCAGGCGATCATTGATAGCGGGAACACGATAAAGGACAGCCAGCACCAATAGCGTTATGGGGATAAACAGCAAGATGAACCATTGTTTCTTTCGCATAATGCTTGAAATTATATCAGGAAACCAGCCCTTTCGAATTACCTCATGGTAGAATTTGGAGGGTAGAAAAGGAATGCTCTGGCGTGTTCGTAATATATCTCGTTCCATCCGCTCTGCGGTGGAACACCCCCGCACGGGCGTTCCCTTGGCAGGATGCTCCGCGAAACGCACCATGCTAAATCCACGCAGCCCATTCGGGCTAATATTTTGAGCCCTCAGAGCCCTCAGCTTGGGATTGAAATCCCAAGCTAATAGCTCAAGTCGGCTCAAGCCGACTTAAATCGATGTCAATTAGCACGCTTTGGCTATCACTGTGTGTACCGTCGGCAAGCCCTAAAATTCATTTCAGGGTCTGCGTGCGGGGATCAAATAATTACAAAAAATGGAGATTCTACATGTGCGGAATTTTTGGAATCGTAACAAAGGAAAAACAACAACTTGGCCCCACTTTGATAGAGGCCGGAGAGCGTTTATCCTATCGGGGTTATGATACTGTTGGGGCTGCAACTATCCCCAAGAAGGGAGAAATTGATCTCCGCAAAGATGTCGGCAAAATCCAGGCAGTAGCAGAAAATCTCAATTTTGTCGAAATGGCTGGGGATCGCGCTATCTTACAATTACGCTGGGCCACTTTCGGCGCGCCATCCCAAATCAATGCCCAGCCACATCTTGACTCAGACGGCGATATGGTTGGGGCGCATAACGGGAACGTGGTCAACAACGTCGAGCTGCGCCAGCAATTCATAGCCGAAGGGATGACCGTGCGCTCTGAAAACGACGGCGAGAGCTGCGTGCACGCCGTGGAGCGATACGTCGATCAGGGCTACGACATGGTCGCGGCCATTCGGTTGGCTGATGACGACATCGAAGGCGACTACGCTTTTGTGATCGGCAAAGTTGGCGACGACCGGCTTTACGCCATTAAAAAAGGCTCCGGTCTGGTTGCAGGGGTCACCGCAGACGCAACTTGCATCGCCTCGGATTTACCCTCGATATTGCCCATCACCCGGGACATCGTGCGGCTGGAAGATGGCGAAATTATCACCTTTTGGGCCGATGGTTTCGAAATCTGCAAAGTGGAAGATGGCAGTATTGTCAACCGGCAACCCGAGCTTGTCGAAGAGAGCATGGAATCGGTGCAAAAGGGTGGTTACGCTCATTTCATGCTCAAAGAAATTCACGAGCAGGCCCAGGTGGCGGGAGAACTGATCCAGATGCTGGACAATTCCCCCGACATCGGCCCCATGATCGAGCGATTGGAGGCAGCCCGAAATATCTACCTGATAGCCTGCGGAACCAGTTATCACGCCAGTCTGCTCGGCTCGGTTTATTTCAGCCGTTTGGCGGGGCGGCCTACAATTCCCGTGCTCGCGCCGCAATTCATCGCCCAATACGGCCCGGCCGTCGGCCCTGGGGATGTGGGCATTTTCGTCAGTCAGAGCGGCGAAACCAAAGATGTACTCAACGCCATCGAGGTCGCCGAAGGGCGCGGCATGGGCATATTGGGCCTGGTCAACGTGGTCGGCTCATCTCTGACGCGCCTCAGCGACTACCATCTGCCTCTCACTTGCGGATATGAGATCAGCGTTCCGGCCACAAAAACTTTCTCCAATCAAGTAATTGCTTTTTTATATTTGACCATGCGCATGGGTGGAATTGATACTGCCCCGCTGGAAAATCTACCCCTGTGGATTGATCGGGTTCTCGAAGCAGTGGAGAAACAAACCGCTGCTGTGAGTGGCTACCTGAGCCGGTGGGATGATCTCTATTGTTTGGGATACGGGTTAACCTACCCCATCGCCCTGGAGGCAGCCTTGAAACTCAAGGAGATAACCTACGCTCATTGTGAGGGTATGCTCTCGACTGAGTTCAAGCATGGCCCCCTTTCCGCCGTGAC
>JAYELX010000346.1:0-2600 GCA_034717875.1 Chloroflexota bacterium
GCAATTGGTGGTACCGCCCCCAAGAAATGGAGACCAGTAATTCACTGGCTTCCAGGGGAAATGTTTTTTGCAAATCTTCGTATTTATCCCAGTGACAATCAGGGAGAACCTGGATGCCGTCAAAGGCCTTATAAAATTGGTCTCGCAACATGCGATCAGATTGGAAAGGACGCAGTGTGTTAACGATTGCAGCTTCAAACTCCTGCGCGGTTTTGGTGAACTCGGTTTTCCATTCTTCGGCAACTTCACCTTCATATATTTCATCAAGCCATTGTCCTACCGCGCTTTCGTCTACGGGTTTGCCTTGTTCTCTGCGCAGCACTTTGAGCGTGCCCGCAATTAGGCGTTCGTTGTAAATTATCTGCCCGTCGTCGGGTTGCGTAAAAACGTGAACAGGAGCTAATCCATCTATCTTCCCGCGGCGATTGATACGTCCAAAGCGCTGTACCAGGGCTTCCAATGGGGCTGGTTCGGTATAGATCGTGTTCAGGTCAATATCCAGGCTGACTTCGACAACCTGGGTGGCTACCAAAACAATCGGGCGGCGTTTGTCGCTCTTCGAGCCGGTAGCATCCTGAACGATTCTTTCTTTATCCAGCCGGTCGCGCAAATTGAACCGTCCGTGCAGCAACTCAACTTCGATGCCTTCGTTTTTCAAGTCCTTTAAGTTCTTGTAAGCTTCCTGAGCGCGGTCAACGATATTACACACCACCAAAACAGATTTTCCGGCGCGGGCATCAGCAAAGATACGGGCGAAGTTGTCGGGAGTAAATATTTCCCCTTCGATGATCTCTAGCCGATGGCGTTGAAATTTCTCGAATAGGGCCCCGGTTGCTTTGATCTCATCATCCGACCCCAAGTCCAAAGTCTCACGCAGCCAATCTTTGATCAGGGTTGGGAATGTAGCCGACATGACGAAGAAACGGGCATGGTAGTGCCGCCGCAGGTATTCGATGGTTTTCAAAATCAACGCCATCCGCTTCGTCTCGTAAGCGTGGATTTCGTCGAAGATGAAGATAGCGTTGTGATAATCGGTCAACTGCGCTTCGTAACCCTTGAGCCGGTACATGGCTTTGAGCATCTGGTATGGGCTGAACACCCGCACGGGGGGATAGTTGAGCCTCGCCAGATTACGAATCCATTTAGCTTCCGTTTGAGCTTGCCTGGGATCGTAATTCTTATCCATCAACTGCCGGTAGAGCGCCAGCAGACTCCGCCCGTGCTGCAAGCCGACCAGATTTTTATCATCGAAGATTTCTTGCAAGCGCAACAGCATAGCATTCATGCTGGCCTGATACGGCAGGGTGTAGAACAGCCGAGGCGGGGCATGCCCATCCTGTTTTTGGCGGGCGGCCCACAGCAGAGCGGCTTCGGTCTTGCCGCTGCCGGTGGGGGCTGTCAGCAAAACCGAACCATCTGTGTTTTCGGCCTCGTTTTGGTGTTGGTATAGCTTCTCCCGCGGGATGCCGCGTTTCTCGATCACATCCTCTGCCCGAAAAGTTACCGATGGGAGTGCAGACGCGTGCGCCGAGGCACTGTGATCTGAGTTGATCAACATGCCTCGCAAAGCCAGCAGGGGAACAAACACCGCTGGATCGTTTTGCCGGTTCAGTTGCTTTACAAACTTTCTGTAAGCGCGCAGCCAGTGGCGAATCCTTTGGGCTGCTTCTTTATGAAAGGATGCTTCCGGGGATGGAACAAACTGCACGGGGGCAACCCCGAAAGCATCCAGCCCCAGGGTTTGCGCCCACGCCCACCCGCACTCCGCAAGCCAACGGTGCAGGCCTCGGATATGCTCTGTGGGCAGCCCATCGAGTTGTTCCAGCAAGAGTGTGTCCGGTTCGCCCGGCTCTGGCAACGGATAAGCCTGCCGCAAATCGGCGGCATCTTTGTGGTGCGAAACGATGGCTGCCGCGATCCACAGGCGTTCTTCTTCATTCAGGCCTGAGGTGATCCAATCCAGAAAAGCCAGCGAAAAGACCTCATGCCGGTGCCCGCTCCAATGCTCCCGCAAGGCTTTATCACCCCGCAAGACGCCCTGAAACCCTGGCATGGCTTTGCCGAAGTCGTGCAAGAACACGCCCCAATACAGGCAGTGCCACAGGCGAGGATGCCCAAGCTGTCCGGCGAGTGGGGCGCGCAGTCTGACAAAATCGGCCAGCCGGGAAAGTGCCAGCCAGGTGTGCATTGCCATGCTTTCGGGCTTGCCGCCTTTGCCCCTGTCGGCGCTTTTCGCCAGCAGGGTTTCTTCGATCCAATCGGGCCATTGTTCAGGTCTCATTTTCGTTCTCGACAAAGCTATGAAACATCAACCCTAACTGCGCATCTTTGATTTGGGGTGAATCGGGGTCTATCCAGTAACGCTCGTCTGTCTTCTCGCCAAACCACAGAAAATCCGTGCTTTGTATGCGGTGCTGTGCTACAAAATATTGGGCAAAGGCGGGACGGCGTCCTAGTGTGTAATCCAGGTAGCGCGGCATGGTGATAGCGTAGCCGCGGCTGGTGCGGCGGTTCGTGCTGTAGGGTAGCAAGGTGTGTTCAAAGTAAGCGCGCTCGGCCTGCTGGAGTTCAACCACCTCAACACTGGTATAGGTGAACAG
>JAYELX010000347.1:0-2596 GCA_034717875.1 Chloroflexota bacterium
CAGCTTTTCCAAATTTTGGAGCGCGCCAACCAGATTACCAGCCACACTGATCTGGACGAGCTTCTAAATGAGATGCTTGCTTTCATTATTCGAATCTGTGGAGCAAAAGGGGGCACGCTTTATCTGCTCGATAAGCCTAATAACGAGTTGATTTTCAAGGCTGTCGAGGGGGATGAAGAAAGCCGCGCCTTTTTGGGGCAGCGGATCGGTTATGAAACAGGAATCGCCGGGGCAACCATACAAACTTGTGAGCCAATTATCGTAAAAGATTTCGATGCCGATTCACGCTGGGACGATCTCCCGGAGCAAAATCACCGTAAACATCAAAACTTGATTTCAGTTCCATTATTAGTGCAGGACAAGTCGATGGGTGTGGTGCAAGTTTTCGATTATACGCATAGCGCACTGCCTCTGTTTCAATTTCTGAGCAACTGTATGGCATCCGAAATCGAG
This sequence comes from Chloroflexota bacterium, assembly GCA_034717875.1. Taxonomy (GTDB): domain Bacteria; phylum Chloroflexota; class Anaerolineae; order Anaerolineales; family UBA11858; genus JAYELX01. The sequence continues at coordinate 454 of JAYELX010000347.1, forward strand.
AAATCGCTGCTCCTGCGAGCCAGTCAACAACGCGGAGAGAAACTGGAAGCATTGATCGCAGTGCTTCAGGAAATCAGTACTACTCTGGATCGCGATCAAATCCTCAACTTGATTCTCGAAAAGGCTTGTGAATTACTGCGCGCCGAAGCTAGTTCGCTATTTTTGCTGGAGCCAGAAAGCGGTGATTTGATTCTTTATATTGCTAAAAACGTAAATCAAACCCAACTACCGCCACTACACATTCCTTCGGGAACCGGTATCATCGGTCATGTAGCGCTAACGGGCGAATCTATCTGCCTGGCTGATGTCCGCGATGATGAGCGTCATTACAAAGGGGTTGACCATGTCAGTGGTATAGAAACGCAATCACTTCTGGCGGTTCCGCTGCGGGTCCCCAACGTGATTCTGGGTCAAGAACGTGGCACCAGCGGGGACAGCATTATCGGCGGCGTAGAGGTCATCAATAAACTCGACGGATATTTCGACACAGCAGATGTGCAATTACTGGAAACTCTAGCCGAACAAGCAGCAACGGTGATGCACATTGCCAATTTATACGCCGACGCCGACGAACTATTTCTAAACACCATTAAAGCTTTGGTGGCTGCCATTGATGCTAAAGACCCTTATACAAAAGGTCATTCTCAGCGAGTGAGTGATTTTTCTGTTGCCGTAGCTGAGGAAATGGGGTTGGACTCCAAGATGAAACGACGCGTTCGGATTGGGGCATTATTGCATGATATTGGCAAAATCGGCGTTTCGGACGCTATTATTTCAAAGACAGATCGTCTCACCGAAGATGAGTGGGATGAAATCAAAGAGCATCCATCGATTGGGGCAAATATTATCCAACAGGTGCGCCTGCTGCGTGACGAACTCCCGGCTCTAGACCAGCACCACGAGCGTATGGATGGCCTCGGCTACCCACGTGGATTGAAGGGCGAAGAAATCTCGATAATTGCGCGCATTGTTGCCGTCGCCGATGTCTTCGATGCCCTGACATCCAATCGGCCGTATCGACCGGCCATGGATATCCAAACAACGCTGGATATTTTGCAAATGGAAGCTGGCGATCACCTGGACCCCGAATGTGTGGATGCTTTTCTCAAAGCACAGATCAAAGGGAAGATATTAGTTTGAAAACACCCCCCCCTCTCTCCATAAGTGTTAACTTAAGGAACCATAGCCCAGACCTGACAGGTTTTCGTATATGTTTTCAAAATAAAACATACGCTAAAACGGTCGAAATCTCATCTCAAAAGCATCTTTGGAAACCTGTCAGGTCTTAAGTTAACACCTATGCCCCCTCTCCCTTTGGGAGAGGGGCTGGGGGTGAGGGTGTCCAAAGCGAATCCAAACACAAATCGCTGACACACAGCCGCTTGGTTAAGAGACCTTCGCTATCATTGTTTGATGCCAAATGAGATTACCTTTAGACTGGGGGTGAGGGCGTCCAAAGCGAATCCAAACACAAAATACCGACAAGGACAACATCAATGAAACGTGCCATCCGTTGGTACGACTATATTACCTTCAACATCTACTGGTTCGCCCTCACCGCCCGGTCACAAGTGCTGACTCCACTGGTGCTGCCACTGCTGGTACAAACTTTCGTTGGTGATGAAACCAAAGGATCATATCTTGGGATCATGCGCCTGTGGGCATTGATGGCCGCTTTGTTGATGCAAGCCTTGATGGGCATGTTCTCCGACCGCAGCAGATCACAATGGGGACGACGGCGGCCCTTCATTGCAGCGGGCACCATCGGGGAAGTCGTCATCTTCACCCTGATTGGATTCTCCGCCGGGCTGGAAGGCATGACCGGGTTCTGGGTGCTCTTTGGTCTGTACATCTTCTCGATGATCTCGTCCAACACCGCCCACGGCGCGGCACAAGGCATCATCCCCGATCTTGTCCCCGCAGAGAAACGCGGCCTTTTCTCCGGCGTAAAAGCATTGCTCGAATTACCCCTGCCCCTAATCTTCGTGTCATTTATCATCGGCAAAATGATCGCGGTCGGAAATCTCTGGGGAGCGTTGATCGCCCTCAGCATAGCGATGCTGGTGTGCATGGTCATCGCCATGTTCATCCCCGAACAACCCCTGGAAGAAGAGCCGGCCCCGTTTGATTGGCAGCCCATCAT
>JAYELX010000348.1:0-1142 GCA_034717875.1 Chloroflexota bacterium
GGACGCGTTCAGGCAGGCAGTATTACCTTTGTGGCTATGATGACAGTAGCCTGTATTGGGGCAGTTATAGTTGGAGGCACGCAAGGTGCTCTTCCGGTTATTCTGGTGATACCTCTTGCTGCTGCCGGGATCACTTTGGGCGGCAATGCCAGCATGGTTTTATCCATATTAAGCTTGGCTACACTAATAAGTGTGGGACTTATGGAGCGCAGCGGCATCATCAGTGTATCGTATTCATCGCCAGAAACAACTATCTTGCTAAATATGGTCGACGTGGGATTCGGACTTGTCTTCGTCACATTGAGCATCTGGTTGGCGGGATACAGCTTGCGTCAATCGCTGGGCCGTACCAAGCAGGCAGCTTCGGAAGCAGACCACTACCGTCGGGAAGCAGAGAAAAGTCTCATCATGGAGCAAGCAACTCGTGACCACCTGCAGCAGGCAATTGAGCAATACGCCACTTTTTTAAATCAGATCAGTAGGGGAGATTATGAAACTCGGCTATCGCTAACAACAGAAGACCAGAGCTTGGCCACATTGGAACAACAGCTTAATGAAACAGTCGATGCCTTAGTCTCAGCCCTGAAGGAATCGGAGAACGCACGCAAAGAAGTTGATTTAACCCATCGCCGCTATTTAATTCAGGCGTGGCGTGAATATCTCGGTACCAAAATAGCCAAGGAATATAAGATCTCCGATCCAGATGGAAAAATCACAGACAAAAATTTGCTGGCTACTCTAGAAACAGCTTTGAATCAAAGACACACAATAACATCCCAGAACAACCTGCCGGAATCAAAACAAGCAAGCGACATAGCTATTCCTATTACCCTGCGCAATGAAATAGTCGGCATATTGGGCCTTCGCCGAGAGGGAAAACGTCCCTGGAACGCTGATGAGCATGCCCTAATAGAAACAATAACTGAGCGATTAGCATTATCGATGGAAAGTATGCGCTTGCTGGAAGAGACTCAGAATACAGCCGCCCGCGAGCGCGTGATTGGCGAGGCATCTACTCGCATGAGAGAAACCCTGGATATTGAGAGCGTGCTCCAAACCGCGGCTCAAGAATTGCACAAGGCCCTGGGCCAGGTTGAAACCGAGGTCTGGATCAGCGCGGAGTAACTCTGCCAGCCCCCCTA
>JAYELX010000348.1:1242-13257 GCA_034717875.1 Chloroflexota bacterium
CTATCCCCCCAAGAATTGGGCGCCAGGGATACATTTTAGAAACCCTTGGGTCTAACAGAAGCATAACAAGGCAGTTGCCATGAAAGAGAACGAAACTCCAAAACATCAACCCACACAGAACCAGGTGCGCAATGCACTTTACATATCCGCGGGAATGCTTGTGGTTCAGATGATAGTTAGTATCACCATTCTCAGCACAGTCGGCATGCCAACCACGCTGCTAGACCCAGCGGTATTGATTGGTGTAAACGTGTTTGCCGCCGGGGTCAGCTTATGGCTGAACCGCACAGGCCGATCTGTGCTGGGGATTCAGATTATGTTAGGTGTTCAGTTTTCGTCTGTTGTGCTTATGTCGCTCCAAGTACAAGGCACAGGTCTGCCCATGGCCGCCTTTGTAGTCGTGCTAACCTTTGGGATCACATCAGCAACCCTGCCACGAAAAATGATCGGGTGGTTTAATGGTGCTGCCGGCGCAATTGCTCTTTTTATCATCATTCTCGACATCTTCGAACCATTTGAACGCCCCGGCAGCAGCGAAACCACAAGCGTATCCTGGATCATAGCTGGAACACTGGTGCTGATTTTAGGCATACTCATCTTGCGCCAATTCCGCTCTTATGCCCTACGCACAAAAATTATCATTGCTATGATGCTCCTATCAATTGTGGGAATTGGCATGATGACCGCCTTTTCAGTGAAGCGGACTCAAGCTGCTCTATTAGAGGACTCATTCGACAAACTCTCAGCGATAGAAACTATCAAATTGAACCAGATCCAAAACTGGATCGCAACCCGAAAAAGCGAAGCTATCTTCGCCCGTACCATGTCGGTAGTAAAGGGGTCACAAGGCGTAGATGTAGGGCTGCCAACATTTGTTCAATTCAAAAATGACCCATCCAATCCAGCCTACCAGGCGGCTGTTAAACGAGGCAATAAGGTATTTAATGCTTATATCGAAAACATCGCCAACGGCATTTATGAAAATATCATGTTAACCGACCTGGATGGCGATGTCGTTTATTCGCTCAACCCGGAGTTTCTAGGCGACAACGAATCCCATAGCCCAGAATTCCAAAACGGCTTGCATGCTCTCTATTTTGGAGATATGTATTACAACCCCGACCGCCAGCATATTGAGCTGCGCCTTGCCATCCCAGTACTCGATGCCGAGAAAAAAAACATCGGTGTACTGATATTCGAACTTGACCCCCAGGTCATAACTAATATTATGAGTGAACGCACCGGATTGGGGGAAACAGGTGAAACTTACATAGTAGGACAAGACAATCTTTTCCGCAACGACTCCCGCTTTTTAGATGAATTAGATATAGAAACAACAACTCTAAATCCAAATACACCAGTTGATACCGCTGCTACCCGCAATGCGCTGGTTGGAGGTTCAGGCTCCCAAATCATTGATAGTTACCGAGGCAGATCAGTTTTGAGTGCCTGGTCACCTATACTCGTTCAGGAGCCAACCGCCTTGGACCCAGACGGGATCACATGGGCGTTGGTGGCAGAAATAGATGCAACCGAAGTGCTGGCACCTGCTCAAGCCCAGACACGGGCTATTATGGGCATGGCTATATTGGTCATCGGCACAGCAGCAGCAGCAGCCTTTGGCCTGACTCAAGCGGTAACAAGGCCAATTATTCGCCTGACAGCAATTGCCAATCAATTTGCAAGCGGCAATTTTAGCACCCGAGCACAGATAGTAACCGCAGACGAGGTTGGCGATCTTACAGCCACCTTCAACAAAATGGCTACCCAATTGAGCGATACACTCACCACCTTAGAACAACGCGTCGCTGACCGTACCCATGACCTTCAGCAGCGCTCCGCCTACCTGGAAGGTTCAGCAGACATCAGCCGGGCCGCGGCCTCAATCTTAGAATCAGATGCACTTATCCGCCAGGTGGTAGAGCTGATCAAAGATCGGTTCGAACTCTATTATGTGGGCCTATTCCTGGTAGATGAGAGAAACGAGTGGGCCGTACTGCAAGCAGGTACCGGCGAGCCTGGGCGAAAAATGCTGGCCCGCAACCATCGTCTCAAGATTGGCGAGGGCATGATCGGGTGGAGCATAGCCAACGCTGAGTCTCGTATCGCGCTGGATGTAGGTGAAGACGCAGTCCGCTTCGAGAACCCCGACCTGCCTGAAACCCGCTCCGAGGGCGCACTCCCGCTGCGCTCGCGCGGGCGCGTACTTGGTGCTCTGACAGTCCAATGCTACAAAGAAGCCGCCTTCGACCAAGACATCATCACCACCCTGCAAACCATGGCCGATCAAATAGCTGTGGCCCTCGATAACGCCGAGCTATTGGCAAAAAGCGAAGCCGCCCTGAAAGCAGAGCGTCGTGCCTATGGCGAATTGAGCCACGCAGCCTGGGTAGCACTCTCGCAAAGTCAGGCTGTTCCCGGCTATCTTATGACCACAGAAGGCGCTATGCACCCCATCAAAGGGCCGCAACCCTCGGAAACAACCCCGGTCATCCAAAATAAACCTGTCATTCAAAATGACGGCCTGACAGCCATCATCCCAATCAAATGCCGCGGCCGCATTCTGGGAGGCATCAAGATTCGCAAGGATAACGATAGCGATACCTGGACACAAGCAGAAGTTGAATTGGCAGAAACGTTGTCCGAACAACTGAGCGTGGCTCTGGAAAGCGCCCGGCTACATCAGGACACCCAACGCCGGGCCGCCCGCGAGCAATTAACGAGCGAAATAACAACCCACCTGCGCGAGACACTGGATATTGAAACAGTCCTCGAAACCGCCGCTATCGAAATGCGTGAAGCCTTAGGACTGGACGAGGCTGAGGTTTGGATAAGCGCTGCCTCGCCTACGGAGCAAACCGGTTCTGGTGATGGCCAGGAGCAATCGCTATGATAGACGAATACAAAAAACCTCAAGAACGCAAAGCCTTCATCATTGCGATCATTTTTCTTATCGCAATCCTAGCGAACCTGATTCTAAGCCTATCATTGGGCTTTCGAAGCGGTGATTGGCAGCAATTTGCCCGGGCTGGAGTGGTGGTTGCTTTCGGTCTGATCACCATCATTGCCACTATCCGGATTCGACGCGGCCGCGCAGAAGCTGGAATATGGTTGATCATTGGCGGTTTTCTCTCTACCCTGCTAGGCACAGCGGCATTATTAGCCGATTTTGGGCTGATACTGGCTTTGATCGAAGTGCTCATTGCCTCGATAGTGGCAATTCAAACCCTGCCGCGTGAAAAAGTCAAATGGGCTATCGGAATAGCTACCGCTGCCGCACTTGCTACTTATGGAATGGATTTTCTTAGGTTAGATTATCGCACCCCCGCCTCCCCAGCATTTACAACAGCTTTGCCGGTGATTGCCTGGATAGTTATTGCAGCTCTCGTAATTCTAATACTCCGTCAGGCTTTGAGAAGCAATATCCAGGTCAAATTGCTCATAGTGATATTCGTTACGCTTATTGTTGCAGTTATGCTTCAAACTAGCATCACCATGCGCACCTCGCGGGAGATGAATGAGGCCGCTGAATATCAAAGACTTGCATCACTCTACGAAGATTACAACGATTCTATTGATAGCTTGACCAAGTCATCTGCCGAGCTTTCGGTGAGTCATGCTGACCGGGAGTACATCAAACAGCTTTTTCTGGCGAAAGACCGCGAAGGTTTAATAGGACTGCTGACCCCGATTTTCGAGACCCTGAAAAACGAATACGACATCCAGCAGTTGAACATCGTGAATCCCGATGGCACAATTTATGTCCGCATCCACAACCCATCTAAATATGGCGATGATGTCAGATACCGTTTGACGATTGCGGCCGCGCTGGAGTCCCAGGAGACCGTAGCCGGGGTTGAAATCGGCCCCGGCCGCATCGGCATCCGCGGCGTTTCCCCCCTTTGGGAGCAAGGTGAATTCATCGGCATGTTAGAAGTCGGTCTGAATTACGACCAAGAATTTGTGGATAACCTCAAGGCGCGCCACGGTGCGGATTACAACCTGTGGATTACCTATGCTGTAGCTGAATCCCCAGGGTTGAACCCCCCTGAAGACGCGCCCACCGCACCCACAGACCAAGTCTTTTATTATGCCGGCACCAATCCACAGATTTTGCCAATTTCACAATCTGTTTACGATCAAGTCCTGGCGACAGGGGAGCCAGTTACCCAGTTTGTATCCGTAGAAGATCAGGATTGGGCTGTGGTCATTGCCCCCTTGCTGGGTTACGGTGACCACGTCATTGGCATTGTAGAGATTTTGACATCTCGCACCGAAGCGCTGGCTATCATCAACCAAAGCAGGCTGGCGGTGTTGGTCCCGGCAAGTTTGCTGACTCTGGCAGGGCTAGCTGCTATTTGGTTCATTATCAACCTGGTAGTGCTGCGACCGATGGGGCAGATGGCCGTAGTTGCAGAAAAACAAATAGCGGGAGACCTCTCTGCCCGTGTAGAAATGCTCCCGTCAGACGAGTTTGGTGATCTCGGTAGAACCTTCAATAGGCTATCAAAACAATTAGATACCACGCTCAAGACCCAAGAAGATATTATTACTGAACGCACAAAAAACCTGGAAGAACACTCCAAATATCTTGAAGGTTCTGCTGAGGTCAGTCGGGCGGTTGCCTCTATCACCGACGCCGAAGAACTTATTAAGCAGGTAGTAGAGTTGATCAAAGAGCGTTTCGATCTTTACTACGTTGGGCTCTTCATCACAGACGCGAGAAACGAGTGGGCTGTACTGCAAGCTGGCACCGGCGAGGCTGGGCGTAAGATGCTGGCCCGCGGCCATCGACTTAAAATTGGCGAGGGCATGATCGGATGGAGCATAGCCAACGCCGAGGCCCGCATCGCGCTGGATGTTGGTGAGGACGCGGTGCGTTTCGAGAACCCTGACTTGCCAGAAACCCATTCCGAGTGTGCCTTGCCCTTGCGCTCGCGCGGTCGCGTACTCGGCGCGCTGACGGGCCAAAGCGACACAGAAGCCGCCTTCAACCAAGACATCATCACTACCCTGCAAACCATGACCGATCAGGTGGCTATAGCCATCGACAACGCCAGACTATTAGCCAAAAGTGAAGCCGCCCTGGAAGCCGAACGCAGGGCTTACGGCGAATTAAGCCAAGAGGCCTGGAATAAGCTGTCACGCGGCCAGACCATTCCCAGATACATCTCAAACGCTCCAGGCATTGCATACCCCATAAAAGAACAGCAGCAAACACAAACCTTGCAAGCCATCCAGAATGGGCAAATAATCCAAAAAGATGATCTTACCGCAATTGTTCCCATCGAAAGTCATGGACAGATTTTAGGTGGATTAAGACTCCGTAAACCTGAAGACAGCGGCGCATGGACACAAACTCAGGTTGAATTGGTAGAAACGCTTTCCGAACAATTGAGCGTAGCCCTGGAAAGCGCGCGGCTCTACCAGGATACCCAACGCCGGGCCGCCCGCGAGCAATTGACGGGTGAGATAGCTACCCACCTGCGTGAGACGTTAGATATTGAAACCGTGCTCGCAACCGCGGCTCAAGAACTGCGTGACGCCCTCGGCATCGCTACCGCGGAAGTTTGGATTGAAGCAGAACAACCATCTGAGAACAACTAACAAAAGGAGAGTATTATGAATAGCTATCGCCAATTTAACATTTTCTTGCTTATTATCGTACTATTTTCAGGTCTGCTTATAGGTTGCCAACCACAAGAAGTAACCTTAGAGATTTATGCAGGTGATGGCATAAAGAATCCAATGGAAGAGATTAAAACGCTCTATGAAGCGCAAAATCCGCATATTACACTCATTTACAATTTTGCGGCCTCCAGCGCCTTACAAACAGCTATGCGGACGCTTGAACAAGGAGATTTGTACATCGCCGAAGAAAGCGATGTTGAAAGCATGTTTCAAGATGGTTTAATTATTGATCATTATTATGTCGCATCTCTCACTACAACAATCGTTGTGCGTGAAGGCGATGACATTGTTACAACTTGGGATGATCTTGCCAAAGAAGGCGTGCGTATCACCATACTTAATCCTGAGTTAGGCGGTGGTGGTCGCGCAGCAGAGCGGGCAATTAACAATTCGCCATTTAGTGAGCAAATTTTCGCAAATATTATTACCTACACATCAAAGCAAGAAGATACTATTAGCCTTCTGCTCAACAACGAAGTGGATGCAGCAATTCGCCCGTTTTTTGCCACAACCACAGGAATCCGTTCTATTGAGGTACCAGAAGAACTTGCCGAAAATTTCCGCGTTTTGGTTGGCATAACGGCCTTCACACAAGCTGAAGAAGAAGCATTGGCATTTGCCCAGTTTATTATTGGCAATGAAGGGCGGCAAATCTTTCAAAAGGCTGGATACTCTACTACTGAACAATAGACTTTTTAAACCTTTCTGTTTCCAATTAGAGCGAGGCTCGTATGTCTCTTAAGCTAAAAATAAACATTCTAATCTTGGTGATCGCTAGCGTGCTGATTGCTTTACTTTCTGTGTTTTCATGGGATACCAATCAACTAGAGGACATCAACGCTAAACGTAAATTTGGGCAGATATTGCTCACTACCAGTGATAAGTTGGCACTAGGAAAACTTGTACTCCAGTCCGATAGCACTGAAAAAAACACTATTTCCTCTAACCTTATTGATGATATTTTCGTCATGCAGATTGCTATTAAAACTAACTTAAAATACGAGGCTCACCCAGAACAGCAGACAAATTTGCGCGATATTCAAATACAACTACCGGCGATCAGTTTGTTACTAGAAAGTATCCAGGCCCGCTTGGAAACCAACGAGGAGCTTACAGAAGACAATCTTCTTAGCCTAAATCAGCTAGACCGTATAGCCAGCGACATCCAGAACACGGTGAGTGACTATAACGAATATCTAAACACAGAAGAAGCGCGTATCACAGAAACAACTACGCTCTATACAAATATGCTCATTGGCACAATGATAACTCTTGTTTTGGGCATTACACTACTCTCCATATTCAACATTTTCCGCCCCATTCGCAATCTCACAGATTTTGCAGAGACCATTACTCAGGGAACTTATGACCAGAGCGTAAATATTCGCAGCCGCGATGAATTTGGTCAGCTAGGCAACACATTCAACACACTGTCGGCACGCCTCAATGACCTAATCACCAATCTTGAGAAACGTATCTCTGAACGCACCTTTGAGTTAGAGCAGCGTTCCGCTTACTTAGAAAGCTCCGCCGAAATCAGTCGAACGGCAACCTCTATCTTGGATACAGACACCCTCATCCAACAAGTAGTGCGCCTTATCAAAGAGCGATTTGAACTCTATTACGTGGGTCTCTTTTTGATTGACGCCAGGAACGAATGGGCCGTGCTTCAAGCTGGGACTGGTGAGGCCGGGCAGAAAATGCTTGCAAGCGGGCACAGTCTCAAGATTGGCGAAGGCATGATTGGATGGAGCATAGCCAACGCAGAGTCTCGCATCGCTCTGGACGTGGGTGAGGACGCAGTGCGTTTCGATAACCCTAATCTGCCCGAAACCCGCTCCGAAGGCGCACTCCCGCTCCGCTCACGCGGGCGCGTGCTGGGTGCGCTGACAGTCCAAAGCAATAAAGAAGCAGCCTTTGACCAAGCCATCATCACCACCCTGCAAACCATGGCCGACCAAGTAGCCGTTGCCCTCGATAACGCCGAGCTATTTGCCAAAAGTGAGGCCGCCCTGGAATCCGAACGCAGAGCTTATGGCGAATTGAGCTACGAGGCCTGGGTAGCACTCTCGCAAAGTCAGGCTATTCCCGGTTACATTTCTGACGCCCCGGGAATATCACACCCAGTCCAAGGCCGACAAACCCTCCCCCCGCTGCAAGCCACCGACCAAACAATCCAAGACGATAATCTCACCGCCATTATCCCCATCAAAAGTCACGGGCGCATTTTGGGCGGCATCAAACTTGGCAGACTTGAAGGCAGCGACGAATGGACACAAGAACAACTTGCACTAGCCCAAACCGTGAGCGAACAAATGAGCGTGGCCCTAGAAAGTGCGCGTCTCTACCAGGACACCCAGCGGCGTGCCGCTCGCGAGCAATTAACGAGCGAAATAACGGCCAGCATGCGCGAGACGCTGGATGTGGAGACTGTGCTTGAGACCGCCGCGCGCGAGATCGGTCAGGCGCTGGGGTTGGCGGCGCTCGATGTGCGCTTGAGCGTGGAGACAGATAGCCGAAAAGCTAAAACAAGGGAGACACAATCATGAATATCAAGAAAGTCAAGCGCATTCCCTACGGCGTGGCCGATTTCAAGCGCATGCGGCGGGATAATTCTTACTATGTGGACAAGACCCACTTTATCCCCACGCTGGAAGCGATGCCGTATTACATCATTTTTATCCGCCCGCGCCGCTTTGGCAAGACGCTGTGGCTCTCGGTGCTGCAACATTATTACGACATTGGCGAAGAGGATAATTTTGAGCATCTATTTGGCGGGACCTACATCGGCGAGCATCCCACCGAGGAGCGCAACTCCTACCTGGTGCTGATGTTCAACTTTGCGATGGTCAACCCCGACGTGCGTCACGTTCACGAGTCATTCGAGGAGCATGGGCGTGTTATCATAGGGGATTTTATGAAGCGTTATCGTCAGTTTTTCGACGAACAAGCGCAGCGAGAGATTTTTGCGCTTCCCAGCACAAAGGAGCAATTGCAAGAGATTTTCTCTCACGCTGCTCGGCAAGGCCTCAAGATCTACCTGTTGATCGACGAATACGACAACTTTGCCAACACCATCCTGACGACGGCCGGCGAGCGCGCCTACCGCGATCTCACGCACGGGGCCGGCTTCTTCCGCTACTTTTTCAACCTTATCAAGGGCGCCACCTCCGGCCGGACGGCCGGATTATCGCGCCTGTTCATCACCGGCGTCTCGCCCGTCACGATGGACGACGTGACCAGCGGGTTCAACATCGGGCGGAACATCAGTCTCGATCCACAGTTCAACGGGCTGCTGGGCTTTCGCGAGGACCAGGTGCGCGAGATGGTAGAGTATTACCACCAGGCGGGGACGTTGACCCTGGGCGTGGACGAGTGCATGGAGATTATGAAAGCCTGGTACGACAACTATCGCTTTTCGGAAGAAGCGGAAGGACGAGTTTTCAACTCGGACATGGTGCTCTACTTTATCCAAACGGCTCTCGATCGAGATTCGCTGCCAAAACATTTGATCGATCAAAACGTGCGCACCGACTATGGCAAGTTGCGCCACCTGGTCACCGTCGACCAGCGCTTGAATGGGAATTTCAGCCAGTTGAAGCAGATTATGGAGACGGGCCAGGTCGTGAGCGACGTGGTGTTGGGTTTCCCGCTGGAGCGACTGTTGGAGCGAGAGAATTTCGTCTCGCTCTTGTTCTACCTGGGTTTGCTGAGTTTCGACGGCGCGGAACGCGGCGTCCCGATATTGCGCATTCCCAACCTGACCATCAAACAACTGATGTACGGTTACCTGCGCGATGGCTACCGGGACGTGGACGTCTTTCGGATCGACGTGTGGGAGCTCTCCCGCCTGGTGGGGGGGATGGCCTACGCGGGGGAGTGGCAAGGGTTCTTTGACTTTATGGCCGTCGAAGTCGAAAAGCAGACCTCGGTGAGGGACTACCTGGGCGGCGAAAAGGTGATCCAGGGATTCTTGCTGGCCTATCTGAACGTGACCAGCTACTTTTTGACCTGGTCCGAGCGGGAGATGGGCAGCGGCTTTGCCGACTTGTACCTGGAACCATTCCTGGCCCGCTATCCCGACATGCAGTTCGGCTACCTGATCGAGTTAAAGTACATCCCGCGCGGCGAGTTTAGCGAGGAAAAAATGGAGGCCCAGATCGCAGAGGCCAAAGAGCAATTGGAGCAGTACGCCAGCGATGAACGCGTCCAGGACACGTTCCAGGATGTGGCGCTGAAAAAGCTGGTGTTGGTCTATAATGGATGGGAGATGGTTCATCGTGAGGAAATACGGGATGCGTGACTATATCGCAAGTTCTCCCATTGCACAGGAACCCGGCCATACGCTAGGGTTGGCGTCGCTCGATGTGCGACTGGGCGTGGAGCCAGAATTGGCCGGCGAATGATGCCTGTTTGAATGTCCTGTTCTAATCGACGAAGGAACTCAGATTATGGAAGAGATGAACAAAGAGGAAATGGCTATCCGGGAAGACGCTTCTCTCGTAGATATTACACGAGTCTTGCAAGGAGAGATTGTCCAGAGAGTGTTGCGTGCTCTGATCGTCGTTGGTTTCATCGGGGCAGTGGCCGGCACCTATTACGATTATGTAAACCAAAATCTATATACGATACCCATCTACTGGACGGTATATGCTTTCATACTCGTGGTCGCATTGTGGAAGCGAATTCCCTACGCCGTCCGCGCTTGGACTATCGTAACTGCGTTTTATGGAATGGCCGTTCTCGACTTTATCACGGATGGGCGGGGCGGGAGCGGGCGGGTTTTATTGGTGATTGTTCCGTTCGCAGCCGCTCTTTTCCTGGGGCGACGGGAAAGTGTCGTCGCTTCGATCGTTGTCTTTTGCACGATGGCGGTCTTTGGGTGGATCTATTCTACAGGCCGCCTTACGGTCCCGCTGCTCGATTCCTCTAACCCGACCGGATGGGTGAGCAATACCGCTATCATGCTAATGACGATCGCTTTCTCCGTGACCTCACTCAATTATTTAACCCCTCGTCTCATCGCTGCTCTGACTCAAAGTCAGCAGTTGTCCCAAGAACTAGAGAAAAACCAGGCCCGGCTAGAGGGTCAGGTGGCGGAGCGAACGTCTGCTCTGGAACGGCGCAGTGCACAATTGGAGGCGGCCGCTCAAGTGGCGCGGGAAGCGGCGGAAATTCGAGACGTGGAGCGGTTATTGGAGCGGATGGTACATCTCGTCTCAGACCGTTTTGGCTTTTACCACACCGGCATCTTTTTGACAGATGAGTCCTACGAGTACGCGGTGCTGCGCGCTGCCTCGTCTGAAGGCGGACGGCGCATGCTGGAGCGCGGGCACCGCTTGAGAGTGGGCCAGGTCGGCATCGTGGGCTATGTCACCGGGCGAGGCGAGCCGCGTGTGGCGCTGGACGTGGGCGAGGACGCAGTCTATTTCGACAACCCCGACATGCCTGAGACCCACTCCGAGATGGCGCTGCCGCTGCGGGTGCGGGGGAACATTACCGGCGCGCTGGACGTGCAGAGTAAGAAGCCGGAGGCGTTCACCCAAGAAGACGTGACCGTATTGCAGACATTGGCAGACCAAGTAGCGGTGGCTATTGAGAACGCCCGCCTGCTTGCCGAATCTCAGGCCGCACTGGAGGCGACAAGACGCGCCTACGGCGAGATTAGCCGTGAAGCCTGGAGAGAACTGCTTCACACCCAGTCTGAACTAGGTGCGCGTTACGACCCCCGGTCTATACTGCCGTCCGATGAGCGCCAAGGTGAGGGAATGAAGCTGGCGCTTCGAGAGGGAAAGCCCATTTCGGACGCGGATGGACGATCGAATATGCTCGCTGTCCCGCTCAAAGTGCGCGGTCAGGTGATTGGCATGCTCAACGCGCACAAGCCTGGGGATGGGGGTGAGTGGACACCAGAGGAAGTCGCTTTGATGGAGACGCTAACCGAACAATTAGGCGTGGCGTTGGAAAGCGCACGCCTCTACCAGGATACTCAACGTCGCGCCCAGCGCGAACGATTGACCAGCGATATCACCGACAAAATGCGCCGCGCCCCTGGAGTAGAAAGAATCATCCAAACTGCGCTGGATGAACTTAGCGAAAATTTAGGCGCATCACGTGCCTTCATACAACTGGGAACAACACCAATAGCAGCTGAAAAAGCAGATGGTGGTAAAAAAGTAAGTGGTTAATAACTTTGCGCGAGGTGACAGTCACCTTCGAAGGCGTCTTGTTACAGAACATGCGCTGGTTAGCGAGATGATTTAGTGTGTAGATCGATTTTATAGGTGACTGTCACCTGTGTTCACCACTTATATATAACCACCA
>JAYELX010000349.1:0-2591 GCA_034717875.1 Chloroflexota bacterium
TGAAATGGCAGAGGGCTGCGACGCACTTATCGTCAACACCGAGTGGAACGAGTTCAAGCAGTTGAACCGCCGCCGCATTTATGATTTAATGAAGCAAGCGGTGATTTTCGATGGCCGCAACATTTATAACCCGAAGGAGATGTTCGAATTAGGCTTTAAGTATCGCGGTGTCGGGCGCGGCTATAATGATGCTCGCCAAGTTACGGCTTGGGATTGAAATCCCAAGCTAATAGCTCAAGTCGGCTTGCCAAAGGCACGCTTACGGCGAAGCCGACTAAAAATACGATGTCAATTAGCGTGCTTTGGGTATCACTGTATGTGCCGTCGGCAAGCCTGAAATTCATTTCGGGGTCTGCGCAAGGGGAGTGAATAATCCCCTTCGTTCTTAGTACGTCAGCACTCGTCCGCGTCAACGCGGAGCGTTGGGCTTATGTGTTACCACGCTGGAGCATGGTAACAAGAGGAGTTATCGGGCGACTAGTTCTAAATTTATTTCACAAGGAGGTTCGAACATGAGTATTAAATATACATGGTATGGTCACGGCACATCTGGTTTGAAGGTTGATGAATATGACATTCTGATCGATCCGTATTTCACCGACAACCCAGCTACCAGCACCACCGCCGACGCTGTCGAAGCCGACTTTATTTTGGTCAGTCATGGTCATGGTGATCACGTTGGTGACACTGTAGCTATCGCCAAACGTACTGGCGCGCTTACAATCGCCAATTTCGAAATTGCCACTTGGCTGGGTAATCAAGATATCGAAACACATCCGCAGCATATTGGCGGCGGGTATCAACATCCCTTTGGATATTTGAAGCTCACTCAGGCCATTCACGGTTCAGCCTTGCCGGATTGGTCGTACGGCGGCATGCCGGCTGGTTTTCTGCTGACGACGAACGACGACAAGAAAATCTACCTAGCGTGCGACACAGGCTTGTTCTCCGGGATGAGGCTGATTGGCGAAGAAGGTGTCGATTTGGCCGTGCTGCCCATTGGTGATAATTTCACCATGGGACCCGATGACGCTTTGCGAGCGGTCAAAATGATCGCCCCCAAATATGTCGTTCCTGCGCATTACAACACTTGGCCGGTGATCGAGCAAGACCCCGCGGCTTGGGCCAAACGCGTCGAAGCGGAGACAAATTCTCTTGTCCACGTGCTTCAAGCGGGTGAAAGTTTTGATTTTTAGCAGGTGAACGCAGCACCCAAACGGAAAATTCTATGCCAAAAAAACACATCTTGATCGTAGAAGATGATTTCGACAATACGAATTTATTACGTTTATTGCTAGAGAGCAATAATTACACTGTAACTTCTGCCAGTGATGGTCAAGAGGGGCTTAAGATTACCAAATGCGAGCGACCTGATCTCATTGTTTTGGATTTAGATATGCCCGTGCTGGATGGGTGGGGAATGATCAAGCAACTGAGGCAGAATAACAGTACCGAAGACATTCCCATCGTTGTGGTAACAGCACATCTTATGGCCAATGAGAGAGATAAAGTTTTAGAAGCAGGAGGAAACGGGTATATCTGCAAACCCTTTAAGATAGCTGATTTGATCGCGGAAATCGAGTCTTGCTTATAAGGCTTGCGCAGTTTGATTGTGGAACGGGATAAGTAGGGCAGGTTTCTACGCTCTGCGTCCCCGAAGGGGATACCTGCCGGTTTCCTTACTGATACATATTCGGCTTGTGATATACTCTGTATATTGAAAATCGGGGAGTGCTGAATTCTGACTGACGGAAGCCGGTTCGGAGTCAGTGTGAATGATAAGTTGATGTATTCCAAGCCGCAAACAGGCTGTCATGTCGACACTGATGAAGTGATCGCATTGGTGAGTAATATCGAACCTGCTCGAAACAAAGTTTCATTTTCCTGCAGGAAGCGGGTTTCTCTGACAAACCCGCTTCCTATAAAACGGATTTCGAGCAATTACGTAATATAATTGATCGAGGAGAACAAATGACAGAGACAAAGAAAAAGAAAGGACGTGTCTTTTCAGGTGCGCGACCGACAGGTCGTCAGCACTTAGGAAACTATCTTGGCGCAATCAAAAACTACGTTGCATTGCAAGATGAATACGAAGAGACAATCTACAGTATCGTGGATATTCATGCTTTGACCACAGTAGAAACAACTCGGAATTTGCGCCAAAACACTTATGAAATGGCTCTGGATTGGCTGGCTGCCGGTCTGCGCCCAGAAGACAGCATCATCTTTGTGCAATCCCACGTGCCCGAAGTTGTCGAATTACATACCTTCCTATCTATGGTGACTCCCTTGGGAAAACTGACCGAGCTTCCCACCTTCAAGGATAGAATCCGGGAACAGCCCCACAATATCAACTATGGATTGGTGGGCTACCCGGTTTTGATGGCCGCGGATATTACGCTGTACAAAGCGGTTGCTGTTCCTGTGGGGGTGGATCAAGCTCCCCACATCGAGTTCACCCGCGAGATCGTGCGCTCCTTCAATCATCGCTACGGTGTGAATGTGCTCGTTGAGCCGCAGATGAAAGCCACTAAGATTCCCAAAGTATTAGGTATCGATGGCGTAAACAAGATGAGCAAGAGCCTGAACAA
>JAYELX010000350.1:0-2585 GCA_034717875.1 Chloroflexota bacterium
ATTCTTCGCCCCATTGCCTGCTCGGATGACGCAGCAGTTGGGTTAGCTGTAATCCTGAAAGGGCCGCGTACGCCGCCGGGTGGCTTGATCCTTAAAAACGCGCCCGGAAACCCATCAGTGAAAAGTGATTTGAATAAAGCTGAGGCAAATAAAATTCCCCCGCTCAATGGCGAACCTGACGTCCTCGAAGCCTTCTTGCAATATCTAAAAAAGGAGCAAAATTAATGAATGCAAAACTATTTCTTTTACACGCTCTTTCTCCCCTGCATGCCGGAACCGGCCGCGGTGTGGGGGTAATTGATCTGCCCATCGCCCGCGAAAAAGCTACCGGAATTCCTTACCTGCCCGGTTCATCACTCAAAGGCGTGCTGCGCGATGCCTGCGAGAATGAGATAAAACGCATACGCGTCTTCGGCCCGGAAACCGACAACGCCGATGCCCACGCTGGTGCGGTCAACTTCAGCGATTTGCGCATGCTGCTATTTCCTGTACGAAGCCTGCGCGGTACTTTCGCCTGGGTGACATCGCCCCTATTGCTGCACCGTCTGCAACGGGATGACGGAGCCGCGGGCGATGCTTTACTATCCGCCGCTGTTCCTGCACTCCAAGATGATGAAGAATGTCTGATAGCTCAAGAAGGCTGTCAGATCACCAACAACAACCAACAAGTGATTTTGGAAGACCTACCGCTGGATGCTAGCGCGTCTAAAGATGTCAGCATTTGGGCTAAGAAGTTGGGAGAGCAACTTTTTCCTGGTGATGATGAAGACGGCCAGTACTGGCGGAGTGCGCTCACAGGCCGTTTGTGCCTGGTCTCGGATGACACCATGGGCTTTTTGCTCGAAACCAGCACTGAGGTGGTTGCCCGCATCGCGCTGGAAGAAGAGACAAAAACGGTCAAAGACGGGGCTTTATGGTATGAAGAATCCCTGCCCGCAGAGAGCGTTTTGTGCGGTATGGTTTCAGCAACCACAGTGAAGGAAAGCGGCGCAGCTCCCCCAGAAGTTTTCCGAACCGTGCGTGAGATCACCCAAAAACCGCTGCAAGTCGGCGGCAGCGCAACGGTGGGACGTGGTCTATGCCGGATGCAAATTGTGGGCGTTGAGGAGGCTGGGTCATGAAAACGCTTCAACAAAAATATGCATCCAGCGTTTATGCGCGCGTTACCGATTATAAAAAAGATCACAAAGACAATGCACAAAAAACTTATGGCGCCATGTCTATGAATATGCCTATTCTTGTACGCATGTCTGGTTTGGTACAGGCGTTAGCATTCCTCGAGATGAAAGCCAGCGATAAGAAAGGGCCGTATCAGGATTTGCTGAATGACCTTTCTCAAGTAGTCATGGCGGAAACTGGTTATGCAAAAACATTGTCTGAAGCCAGTCGCGAAACCGGTTTTCAAGATTATGCTTATCTGACCAGACATACTTTATTGGCATTGGATTGGTTCAAACGCTTTGCGCAATCTATCCTCAAAGTGAAAACAACAGATAGCGGGGAGGAGGATCACGATGGCTGATAATTTTCAGAGCCGCAGGCCTGTTCTTCAACGTGTTAGCCCAGATCAAACCACAAATGCAGGTCTCTGGCTGGACAAATACATAGATCACAAAGTATCGTCAAATGCAGAAAAGCCTGAAAAAAATGTGATTGATGAAGTTTCTGAAATTCCCATGCCAGCAGAATATGAGCAATTCTACAATCGCTGGGAATATCTTCTGAAAGCCAAATGTCCGCTGCCCCCCAAAAAAGCTGAAGTACAAGGCCGATTAGCCATTGGCTTGGGAGCGGAGAGTGTGTTGGAAACTTCCATAACCTTGCTGCGCGCCTACGGTATGCCCTACATCCCCGGCAGCGCGCTCAAAGGGCTGGCAGCGTTCTATGCCCGCAACTATCTGGTGGAAGAGGACTGGGATATGGAGTCGGAAGCCTATCGCACGCTCTTTGGCGATACAGACGCTGCTGGCTATGTCACCTTTTATGATGCCCTCTACGTGCCGGGGAGTGGTTTCAAAAATAAAGAAAAGGGGAAGCGGCAAGCCCTCTGGCCCGATATTATCACCGTGCATCATCCGGAGTACTACCAGGGCAAGAACAAACCACCCGCCGATTGGGACAACCCCACGCCGATTCACTTCATCAGCGCAACTGGCGAATACCTTATTGCTCTCGATGGTCCTGATAAATTTTGGGTAGAAAGAACTTTCGAAATACTGGAATTGGCACTTGCTGAGCTTGGCGTGGGTGCTAAAACGTCTAGCGGCTACGGACGTATATTACTTGGCGAAGCACGTGAGAAAGCTGAAAAAGCAAAAGAAACCTACGCTGTTGCAAAAAATCGTTTGCTTATGAAAGAGCGTCCTCCAAAAGGACGCGTGCGCGGTACTGTAAAAAATGTACAGGGAAGCTATGGCTTTATCAAATCGCCCCATGGTGGCGGAGATGATTTTATCCATCAAAGTGAGATACGTGGGGATGATAAACAACTAATAAATGGGCAAATTATTGAGTATCGAAGAGTTGACACTGATAAAGGAACACAAGCTAGAGATGTTGACATTCTATTGAACCCATAACAATTC
>JAYELX010000351.1:0-2575 GCA_034717875.1 Chloroflexota bacterium
ATGCCATGTTCGCTATCTTCGTCGATATAGGAGTAAGCGCATGCGTTTTCTGTGCGCCCAAAAGCAGCGAAGGGAAAATTCTCGTTGCACAAATATCGGATGCGGGCGTCTTGTCGGCGCGTACGAACAACGATGAAACCATCTACACTATCACTTTGAACTTTGCTGCGATAAGTTTGTAATTCCTCTTCGCCGGGTGAGCGAGTGGATACTAATAAGTCGTAGCCAAGTTTGGCTGCTTTGTTGCCTATACCTGCCAAAAATTCACTAAAGAAGGGGTCAGAAAACCGCGGCCCAAAAGTGGGCAGTATAAACCCAATCGTGTCAGAGCTTTGTTTTTGTAAGCGTTGTGCTAGGATATTGGGCGTGTAGCCTAGTTCTTCGGCGACACGGCGTACTTCGGATTTGGTTTTTGGGCTGACATCATCGTAATCGTGCAAGGCGCGCGATACTGTAGTGACTGATCTCCCCACTTTCTTGGCAATGTCTTTTAGCGTTACAGGCATGGTGCCCTTGTGTGACACAATCCAAAACGTTTTGGCTATATTATGATTGTATTCCAAAACGTTTTGGGAGTCAATAACAAAAAGAAAAATTTAAGGTTTTTAGGGGGTGGTTCACGGTTAAGGTAACACTTTTTGTAAAATATCTCAGCGCCGGTCGAGTGTTGCCGTTGCCTTTGACGTAGGCATGCAAAGCAAGGCATGCAAAGCAAGGCACGCAAAGCGCTCGCTGTAGTTTTGCGAAGCACGCAAAGCGACCGAAAATGTATCGAGACCTAGTGACCTAATACAGCAATATTCCCTTCCCGCAAGGGATGCCTTCGGCGCAATAACCCGCAAACTTGGTCTCGATACAAATTCTCCGCTTGCCAACGGCACGCAAAGCGCGCTCCGAATTCACTCGACCGGCGTTTGCTCTATTACTTGAAGAGTAATCCTTCGGAGCAAGTGTAACCTTAATTTCCTTTCCAAATGAACCATCCCCAATTGTTTCATGAAAATATTCTCCTTGTGAGTGTATCCAGATATGATTTTTGCTTTGCTAAGGAATGAGAATTAAATAACGTGCGCGTTTCTTGCACAACCCGCCGAGCGATGAATCGCTCGGCTACATAACGGCGCCGGATCGCCAACGGCGTGCCTGTGGCAAATCCGGCTAATGGGCCACTTTTTAGCGATATTGAGCCAATTTGTGGGACGACTAGCCCGATCGCTCTGCGCACGGTGTGCACCCATTTGGTGTGCCTTGCTTTGCATGCCTACGGCAACGGCAACGGCAATCGGGCGTTGTTCCGTAGCACGGGGATTTATCTCCGTGCGGATATGGTGCTCAAATGGGAAAGTTATTTAATCACCATCCCTAAGGGTTTTTAGGGTGCCGCCGAAATTCGGCTATTTTTCCATGAAAACTACCCTGATCAACCCGAGTGCTGGAAAAAACCTTAGGGTCTGACCAGACAATTATACGAAGTTGTTTACGGACAGTTCCTAAGCTGGTCTTAGCTCAGTACATTAAATATCTCTGCGCCCCTGCGTCTGCGCGTCTTTGCGTAAAATCGGGTGAACTCATCAAACAACAGCGTGAACACACTTTGATTATAATGGCTTTTTCCTAAAATCGCATTTACCAGTATAATTGGGTCAATGAATAAAAGAAAAATATGGCGATTTTGGATACTGCTTTGTGTGTTGATGCTGACGGCTTGTAAAACAGAGCCGGAAAAAATTGCTTCAACCCCGCAAATATCTTCTCAATCGCCGACACTAACCCCAACATCTCTTTCCCCCTCGGCGACGCCGGTTGACCTCGCCGCGCAAGTCAATGGGGAAGGAATCACGATGGTTGCATATCAGGCTGAAGTTGAGCGATTTCGCACAGCCTCAGGCTCGGAATTGACCCCTGACGATCAAAGTATAATCATCAACAATATGATTGATCAGCTTTTGTTGGCTCAGGCGGCCTCACAAGCGGGATTCAATGTTGATGAAGCTATGCTGCAAAACCGCATCCAAAAGATGGGTATCAGTGAACAGGAATTGCAAACCTGGATCGAGTCGCACGGTTACACGCAAGAGAGCTTCGAACATAGCCTGAGACTTTCGATTGCTGCGGCCTGGATGCGGGATCAAATTATCGCCGAAGTACCAAATAACGCCGAACAAGTACACGCCCGTCAAATTTTGCTATATAATGTAGAAGAGGCTGAGGATGTACTTGCCAGACTCGATAACGGAGCAGATTTTGCAACTCTAGCAGAACAATATGCCCCAGTGACCCTTGGGGATTTGGGCTGGTTTCCGCGTGGCTATCTCACAGTTCCTGAACTCGACGAGGTGGTTTTCGATCTCGCCCCCGAAGAGCACAGCGATATTATTCGAACAGTGTTGGGCTTTCACATCGTCCAAGTGATCGAGCGTGATGCCGAACACACCCTCAGCCCAGATTCGTATCGGGCAATGCAAGTCCAGAGCTTGGATGATTGGCTAGAACATCAGCGCGCTCAAAATGAGATTATGATTTACTTACCATAAACATTATTTGGAGTAATTATTCACCCCATCTCCAACTTTCC
>JAYELX010000352.1:0-2568 GCA_034717875.1 Chloroflexota bacterium
TTTCTGATAACTCGGTAGCGCGCCCCCAGGCACGTTCCGGTATCGGCTTGATCATCTCAAGTGTAAGCATCTTACGTATTGACAAATCTAGCTCAGGTAAGCGATAATTAGACATAGGAACCTCCTGTTTGGGGAATTAATGGGTTGCTGTAACAGCTAATTGTTCCCCATCAGGTGGTTCCTGACAAGGTTATTCGTTTGTTAAAGTGTGAACTTAATTGTGAACCATCCCAAAAAATAGGGGCGAATTAGCTGTGACCGGTCTCCTGACCGAGTCACCAACGAGTAACCGTTCACTCCCCCACCTCAATCCTTGCTTTGCATGTTTCGCACCCCAAAGGGAGAGGAAATTATCCCCTCTACCTCTCTGGGATGCCCAACGGGCACGCAGAGCGAGGGTTAGGGTGAGGGCAAGTGGACTGAATAATTTGGACACTCTATTTCCCGCCCTGATGCTCTCCCTCGACCCACGCTTCTCCTTCAGGCCCCACTTCTTTTTTCCAGACGGGAACAATTTCTTTCAAACGATCAATGCCGTATCGGGCCGCATCAAAGGCGCCGGTGTCGCGGTGGGCAGCGGCGCAAGCGATCAAAACGGTGGGAGTTTCTGGGTAGAGCCGGCCAATCCGCTGCACTATGGCGATGCCTTGAATGGCAGGCCATCGCGCCCGGATTTCCTCGGCCACTTGCTTCAGCTTGGCTTCCGCCATGGGGATGTAGGCTTCGTACTCCAGATATTTAGTCTCGGAGGGAAAGCCGTCACGGTTTGTTTGACCCCGTACCAACCCGGTAAAAGAACAAATCGCTCCCGTGGATGGCAGCGTGATTTTGGCGAGCAGATCGTTGATGTCTAGTTCTTTTTCAGTGATTTTTATAATTGTAGGAGATTTAATCATCTATCGCTTTTCTACTACCCCCCGCTAACATGAGGGAAAAGTGCGACCTCGGCACCAGCGGGGATTTGTTTTTTGGGTAAAGCGTACTCGTGGTTTACAGAAACCAATGCCGCTTCGATAGATGCAGCTGCCGCAGGGTAACGTGCGGTTAGTATAGGTTTCAAATCGCGCACGCGTGTATTTTGAGGTAAATCCAATCTAATTTCCCGCTCACCGATGTGGTCGCGCAAGGTTGCAAATAGCTTAATCGTAATTTGATTCATGATTCTGAACTTGTTGAGCGGCTGAATCGTCCACTTGCGCCCCCGCGCTTTTCGATCAGTCGGATATTATTTATGCACATAGTTTTTTCGACAGCCTTGGCCATATCATAAACCGTCAACGCGGCCACGGAGACCGCTGTCAGGGCTTCCATTTCCAGGCCGGTTTTGGCATTGGTGCGCGCCGTGGCCGTGATCTCCACTCCCGGTAGATCGGGATTTGGCTCCACGTCTACGAGAATTTGGTTCAACGGCAGAGGATGACATAACGGGATCAGCTCTGAGGTGCGTTTGGCGGCCATCACCCCGGCTAGTTCTGCCACGGTCAGCACGTCACCTTTTTTCAGCGCGCCCTCCTGAATTAGTTGCAAAGTATCAGCGCGCATACGCACTTCGCCTTTGGCGATTGCAACGCGTTCAGTCACGGGCTTGTGCCCCACGTCCACCATGCGGGCGCGGCCTTTTTCATCAAGATGGGAAAGTTTGGATTCAGACATGGGTGAAATTATAACCCACCTCCCAAATATCTTCCCACTCATCCCGCAGCAGATTTCCCAAAGCCTGATTGACTCCCTGGGTGGGCAGCACATCGCCATCGGGTTCGACGTAGAGCCAGGCGCGGCCGGCACCATCGGGGAGCGCGTCTGCTTCGGTTTCCAGGGCGATGGGGTTACGCTGCGAGTAGGGCACGGGCACATCCCAAACTAGAGATAGGCTCAGTTCGGCGGCCTCTTCGCCCAGGGTTTGCAGCCTCTCATTGAGTTCAGGCGTGGTGCTGCTGAGCGAGAGAGCGTTAGTGCCCATATCGGCCAAGCGCGCTAACAAACTGGATGCGTTGGAGACGTTTTTGGGCGTCAGAGTCAAGTGGACGGTGGTGTGCAAATCTTCGGGTAGTACGTTTTCGAGAGCGGTCCAGGAAGTTTCGTTTTCAGGTTGCAGTACGAGGGTGAGGTGGTCAAGTCCGGTTTGGAGCAGGGTGTTTGTGTAGTCGTCATCGACCAGGCGCAGACCATCGCTGAGCAGACCGGTGACTTGCCCGTTGGCCTCGGCGTGGGCAATCAGCTCGGGCAGGTCGTCGCGCAGGGTCGGTTCTCCGCCCGTGAAGACGAGATGGGGAATCCCGGCATCCCAGGCTTTGTCCATAATTGTTTCCCATTCCTCGGTGCTTAGTTCGCGGTCCACGCGGCGAGTGGGTGCCGAAACAGGATTGCTGCCTTCGGGCAGACGGTAGGTCAGCGCACAATCGAGGCGGTAAGGGGCGGAAATATCACCGGAGTAGGGGTCTTCACGCTCGAAATCCAAGAAAGTGACGGGGTCCAGATCGGGGGTATCAATTAGCGTAGTGATGCGCTGTTTTATATTTTGGAAATCTTGCAGGGCTTGTTTGGCTGGAACTCGATAACGGCGAGCAA
>JAYELX010000353.1:0-2553 GCA_034717875.1 Chloroflexota bacterium
TGACAGCAAAAGAGGCAGACATAAACTACAAATTGGATGGGCTTCGGAACATCGAAACTCAAAATGGTAACATCAATAGTTGGATGTGATTGCAAACCCCGGCCGGATCATTCCCGACTGGGTGTTTTTATATTTGCACATTGAATTCATTCCCTCCGTTTTGTGAGGGTTTAGAACAAAACAAAGTAGTGATAAAAAGAAGTAATAAAAGTTTTTACGAGAGGTGACAGTCACCTATAAATACGATTAACACCTTAAATCATCTTGCTAACCAGCGTGTTTTCTGTAACAAGACAATTTCGCAGGTGACTGTCACCTGGGTTCATCATTTACTGTATAACCACCACACAAAATAATAACCGCGTCTCTCCAACAACACGCTGGGGAGAACGGAAAATCAAACAAGAGGTAAAAAATTATGAGTAAAAAATTACGTATTCTCCCCCTAGGGGGATTGGGGGAAGTTGGGAAAAATATGATGGTTTATGAATATGATGACAACATCATCATCGTCGACACCGGCATTATGTTCCCGGAAAATGATATGTTGGGGATCGATTACATTATCCCTGATTTCGAATATTTGCTGTCCAAGCGCGACAAAATTCGCGCCATCATCATCACACATGGGCATGAAGATCACACCGGGGCCATCACCCACGTGATAGATAAAATCAACGTTCCCATCTATGCCACTCGTCTGACGCGCGGGCTGGTGGAGGTCAAGTTGGAGCGCGCCGGGTTGCTGGATAGCACATCGTTATCCACCGTTAACGCTGGAGACACGATCAACATTGGCCCCTTCCAGGTTGAGTTTTTCCATGTTTGTCACTCCATCCCTGATACAGTTGGTTTGGGAATTACCACCCCGGCCGGATTAGTCGTGCATACGACTGATTATAAATTTGATCCTACCCCTGTGGATGGCTGGCCAACTGATTTTGCTAAACTTGCCGAATTTTCCAGCCGAGGCGTTCTAGCCCTGCTGGCCGACTCGACCAACGCGGACAAGCCCGGTTGGACTCCTTCGGAAAAGGTGATCGGACCCGCTTTTGATGAGGTCTTCAATAACGCCCCTGGCCGCATCCTTGTAGCCTCATTTGCATCATTGATTTCACGCATGCAGCAGGTGGTTGATACCACCGAGCGTTATAATCGTAAGGTCGCTTTTGTGGGCTACAGCATGAGAAAAAACTCGAAAATGGCTAAAAAGTTAGGATACCTGGACGTCCCCAAAGGGATAGAGGTCAGCCTTGATGAAGCCTTGAAGCTTCCCGCTGACAAAACGGTGCTGATGTGTACCGGATCCCAGGGTGAACCCATGTCTATCATGGGGCGTCTTTCCGCGGGGACAAACCGGCGATTTGGATTGGAAGAGGATGACACCATTGTGCTTTCGGCGCATCCCATTCCGGGCAACGAAGAAGGCATCTACCGCACCATCAATCAGCTCTTCCGCCGCGGCGCAAACGTGCTTTATGAGCCGCTGACCTCGGTGCATGTCTCTGGGCACGCCAAACAAGACGAAATGACTCTGATGCTTCATCTGGTCAAACCCAAGTACCTGATACCCACACACGGCGAACTACGTCACCTCAAGCAACATGCTGTCATCGCTCGGAACGCTGGAATGCCCTCTGAAAACGTCCAAGTGATCGAAAATGGACAAATTGTCGAATTTATGGACGGCGAATTACAGCTCGGCGACCGCATCCCCGGAGGGTATATTTTTGTGGACGGTTCTCGCGTTGGTGAGGTCGGCCCCAGCGTGATGCGCGAACGTGAGGCCCTCGCCAAGGAAGGGGTTGTGCTCATCAGCCTGGTACTCAATAACAAAGGCGTACTGATGGAAGATCCCGAAGTCATCACACGTGGCTTTGTCTACAAACACGACCAGGCCTCGGACGAATTGATGGACGATGTTCGTAAACATGCAATTCGAGCCGTAAAACGCAGCAAAAGTGATATTTACGATCACGTGATTCAAACGGTTCGCTCGTACCTCTACAGTAAAACCAAAAGCCGTCCGATGGTGCTGGTCACTATCAGCTGGGTGTAATTCGTAGTCGGTTCTTAGTTGGGCACGATAGTGTCCAAGTAATTGCTCAAAATCCTGTTTATAGGAACCGGGTTTCTCAGAGAAACCCGGTTCCTGCAGAAAAATGAAACTTTGTTTTGAGCAGGTTCGTGTCCAATATGCACCACTCCCGTGGCATATTAAAAACCAAAAAATCAAATCCCTGGGTTTTATCCGCCCAGGGATTTTTGATTCATGGCTGAACTGGCGTTGAATCTATTGCCTTTCTTTCCACCCGCGTTCTCCCACCAAAGGAACAAAAGCTACAGGGATAATGGCTTCATTTTGAAATTGCCCGCGGCGATGTTTCCAACATTCCAAATATTGACTGAATCTTTTTCCGACGGGGAGTACCATTCGTCCGCCCTCGTCAAGCTGATCGAGTAATGGTCGCGGCACTTTGGGTGCTGCGGCGGTAACAATAATTGCATCGTAGGGAGCGTGTTCTGCTAAGCCCAAGGTGCCATCTCCAACAT
>JAYELX010000354.1:0-13058 GCA_034717875.1 Chloroflexota bacterium
TCTATGGCGCCATCCTGGTTTTTGGGATTTTGTTTTCATTGACGGGTCGAAAGTTGAAGCCACTCCATATTTTGATTTGGCTTGCGGTTGGGCTGGCGCCCATTGCTCTGGATGGAGGTAGCCAATTGTTGAGCACGTATGCCTCCGCGTTCGAAGGGGCATTTTGGGATAGCTTGGGCCAGGTTTTCACCCCTCGAGAGAGCACTCCGTTGCTGCGCACGTTGACCGGATTTTTGTTTGGATTTACCACGGGTTGGTTCGGTTACCCGCTGATGGAAGAAGCCATGGCTGATACGCGTTTATTGCTGACCAAAAAGTTTTCTCAGGTGGAGGCAAACTAATAACGCATCTTACCAATAATCCAGAGTACTTGCTCGAAATCGTGGTGGTAGAATTGCATTGCACATGGGAAAGTGCGTTGCAGTGAGTAGGCCAGGTTTCTACGCTCTGCGTCCCCGAAGGGGATACCTGCCGAGGGTGCTAAAAGCAGATGCAATGCACCATTAACATTTTGAGCAATTACGATCCAGGGTTGAGAAGTTGAACTTTTCGACAACCCAGGTAAAAGGAGTGCAAAACACCGAAAAAGTTCAACTTCTCCCCTGCTTTTTATTCGTGAAAATCTCCCGATCAGCTTAATCCGCGTCCTATCACTCAACGACACTCTTTCCGAACACAAATATGCCCTTCAATCAAGTTGATTCGCTTCGATATTACACATTCGACATTTTCGATCAAATAGCCCTAACGCATGCTGTATTCACACGTCACGGAGGCTACAGCCCCGAACCGTGGGATTCTCTCAACATGGGGTCGGTGGTGGGGGACGACATTCAGCGTGTGAACGCAAACCGGGAGCGGGCATTCCGCTCCGTGGGGCGTGATCCGGCTTCGATGTATGACGTTTGGCAAATGCACACTGCCAAAGTGGTCTGCACCGATGCGCCGCGGCCAGCTCATATCCCCCACATCAAAGCTGATGCAATTTTAACCGACAGCCCCGATGTGACCTTGTTCATGCGTTTCGCCGATTGTGTGCCCATATTGCTCCACGACCCAATTCGGCGGGTTGTGGGCTTGGTGCACGCGGGCTGGCAGGGGACGGTGTGGAATGTTGTTGCCGCCGCGTTGGAAACTATGACCCAGCGGTACAGCAGCCAGCCAGCACATATCCGCGCTGGAATTGGCCCTTCGATTGGGCTGCACCATTACGAGGTCGGTGATGAAGTCGTAGCCCAGGTGCGTCAGCTTTTTGACAACGATGATGTTGCTGACGATCTCTTACCAAAGCAAAACGGCGTGGTAAAATTCGATTTGTGGAACGCCAACCGTCTCCTTTTGGCAGATGCCGGCGTGAGCGATATCCAAATTGCAGGCTTGTGTACGGCCTGCCATCTCGACGATTGGTATTCCCATCGGGCTGAAAACGGAAAGACAGGACGATTTGGAGCCTTGATTGGCCTGAATGCGCACAAGTGATATTTTAGCAGCAATTCCCGTTTTGACTAAAACCAGACTTCGGAAGTCTTCGGATGCCTTTTTGTTAGCGAAATATGTCGTTCGAGACTTCCGAAGTCTTGCCTCTTCTTCATAATATCGGGAATTGCTGATATTTTAGCAACCGTTCACTCCCCGCCCAAAAAATCCCCCCGCATCTCCCAAGGGAGTCCTTCGGAGCGGGGGAACTTGCTTGGGCGTAGAAGAAAGCCATTCTCCCCCCGTGGCGGGGGGAGTTAGAGGGGGGTGAATACTTACTAATTTACTACTTATGCCTGCTATTAAACCCGCTCGATTGAAAATCCAGGTTGTGGAAATAATGGAGCTTTTCGATGCTCCGGATAAATTTTTGCGCGCGCTCCATGATTTGCTGGGTTTCTACGCTGATCGAACTCGTCGGTTTGGACGGGTTGTGAAATCTGCGCCTTTGTTAGATAGTTATCAAGTGCCCAAGCAGGTGCTGCGGCAGATAGAACTAAGTTTGTCGCCAAAGGTGTTAGCTGATTCTGATGCTGCTGTTGAGTTGGCGGATAGGCTCTGGGATGATGGCTGGCTGGAAACTCGTCTCTTGGCGATTTCTGTTTTGGGGCAAGTCTCACCGCTGCCACCTGAGCGCGTCTCCGATAGGGTGCAGATGTGGGGTCAGGCTTGCAAAGAAGAATTGGTGATGAAGTCGCTGGTTTCGAAAGGGCTTGAAAAATTACGTTTAGATGCGCGTGGGTACTATTTTGAATCTGTGGAGAATTGGTTGCTCTCCCCCCATCAATCTTTGGTACTTGTTGGCTTGCGGGCTTTACCGCCATTATTGGATGATGATAATTTCGAGAATTTGCCGTTGGTATTTCGTTGGCTGGCACCTCTGGCACGAGATGCTGGTATTGAAGTTAGAAATGATTTAATTCAGGTACTGCGTTCACTTGCTCGGCGTTCTCCTCAGGAGACAGCCTATTTCTTGCGAAAAATTAAGGCCACTGCTTCCAGCCCTCGATCAGTGGCAATGATCATTCGGCGCAGTTTGGATGCATTCCCCGCGGATGTACAATCTGTGTTGCGCGATGTGCTGAGAACGTAGCGGGATGATTAATTGTTGTGTCCCAACGGTAGATTGGTATATTGGTAGATTGGTTATTACCAGTTTACCATCCTCGAATTGGGATGATTTAAAAATTGGAGCTTCTTTGAATAAGCAAAAGAAAAAGAACCCCGGCCTAAAATCGCCGGGGTTCATGAATTTGTAAAAGCAATCTCTGTGTCGATGCTCAACGCGTCAATGCAACATTTATTGCTCTTCCATCTGCCGGACGACCATCACAACTTTACCTTGAATTTTTACAGTGCTGGGGTCGTTGATATAGATTGGTTCCATGTTGGGGTTTGCGGGCTGCAGACGCACGCGTTTTTCCTCTAAATAGAAATACTTGAGCGTGGTCTCATTTGTATCATTCAACCAGACGGCAACCATTTCACCGTTATGTGCTGCTTGGGCCGGCTTCATGATGATTACATCCCCATCGCTGACCATGGCATCAATCATCGAGTCGCCTTGCACCTCCAAAGCAAATAGATTGCTGCGTTTCTGATCTTGGAGCGGCAGCATGCTTTTGGCGATATTGACAGCGTCGGTTTCGGGGTCAAAATAATCAAAGTCGGAAGAGGGCACTGGTACTGGCTTGCTTGCCACGATGCGCCCTACCAAACGGATGCTCAGCAATTCGTCGATGCCATCTTGGATAGCATTCATGGTTGCACGAACTTGATCACCGACAGGCTCGGGAATGGTTTTGATGATGCGTAGGCCCCGCGAGATTCCTTTGTCTCTCTCGATGTAGCCATTTTCCTCGAGCCTATCTAAATAATAACTGGCAACCGATGTCGATGAAAGGGTGGCGCGGTCACAGATTTCGCGAATAGTGGGAGGGTATCCATGCTGGTTGCTGAAATGTTGAAGCACACGAAGCACCTTCTTATGTTTTTCGTTAATCCCTTTTTTCTTCAGGGGACTCATTTTTTTACTCCCTTGTATCCTCTCGATATTCCAAGTTGCTTCGAATATTTGAGAAGATACACTCCAAAAATATTATGGGAAGGACATAGAATGTTTGTGCTGTTGAAACTATAACATGAACATACGTTCTATGTCAAGGTGTTGCCTTTATTAAAAGTAGGACTTTTTGGGATGGTTCATATGGAAAGGAAATTAAGGTTACACTTTCATAGAGCAAACGCCGGTCGAGTGAATTCGGAGCGCTAGCGGAGAATTTGTATCGAGACCAAGTTTGCGGGTTATTAAAGGGAATATTGCTGTATTAGGCCGCTAGGTCTCGATACATTTTCGTTAAACTACAGCGAAAACACTCGACCGGCGCTGAGATATTTTACAAAAAGTGTTACCTTAACCGTGAACCACCCCGACTTTGTCTGGTGACATCGCTCTGCGGTGTCACCGTGGGCTTGACGCTCCGCGTCGCTTGGGTGGAAGTAGAGTGTTATTGCTGCGGCTGGCGACAACGCGCCCTCACCCTCTGGCCCTGCCTGCGGCATCACGACCTCAGGAGAGGGGGAAAAGTCGTTGTTTCGCTTTGTGTCCCTTTGGTATGGCACGTCTCCGACGCCTGACTGTGCGTAGGTGACTCGGTCAGGAGACCGGTCACAGCAGCGCGTCCAGAATCCTAAGTGCCGGGTAGCTAGATTTCTAAACTCTGTTTTAAGCAATTACCTTTTTGCCTACTTCGCAGCCTGGTCTAGTTTTGATATAATTCAATTTCTATGAATACACTGACCCGTTCGTTATTGCTGATTATCATTATATGTATCGCGTTGGTCATCGCCTTTTCTTCAGCATTTGCTGGCGAGGGAGACGCTCCCAGTGATGATAACGTACTCTGCATCCCTGGGGCTTATGTCAACGTCGCCACCGATTGCCAATTATCTGGCCCATCTCAATATCTTACCGAGTTAGCCGAACACGGTTTTAGTTTCCCCGTTGAATCACTTCCCGGAAAAGGCCCTGACATAAACTTGACTTATGTGGAATATTCTTATGCCATTATGCGCATGGAGCGCACTCCGGTTTACGGATCGATGGAAGCCGCTCTCGAGGGGAAAGAGAAAAATGCTGCTCGGTATATCAACGCCCCATTTGCTTATGTTTCTTATAATGATGATATTGTCATAGATGGTAAGCGAATTTATCAGATCGAAGAAAATGCCTGGATGACGGCCAATGATGTCATTCGCATTACCCCGCCGCGCTTTCAGGGATTAACCTTCGAGCATACCCCAGTGCACCCCTTCGCCTGGGTGTTGAGCTATTTGAGCGCAACGACTTACGTAGAAACCAAACGCACCCCCAGCCGCAATTCCGAAGATTACACCGGACATCAGCTTGATAACTATGAAATCGTTTGGATTTATGATACGGTCGAATCTGATGGCGTGCAATGGTACATGGTTGGCCCGGATGAATGGCTGCCTCAAAACCTGATTGCCCGTGTGATTCCCAACACTACTCCCCCCGAGGGAGTCCCCGGCGGCCGCTGGATCGAGCTCAATCTCTTCGAGCAGACGCTGGCCGTGTATGATAATTATGAGTTAGTCTTTGCCACCCTGGTCGCCAGCGGGTTAGACCCTCTCTGGACGCGACCGGGGTTATTTCAGATATACGAGATGTACGCTGCTACTATTATGGATGGGGTCTCTGTAGCCGCACTTTCCAGTGATTATTACCTCGAAGATGTGCCCTGGACAATGTATTTCGACGGATCACGCGCCCTCCACGGAGCCTACTGGCGCGCTAATCTAGGTCTTCCACAATCTCATGGATGTGTCAATCTTTCTGTTGGGGACGCACATTGGATTTATGATTGGGTCGAGCTTGGTGATTGGATATATGTCTGGGACCCGTCGGGGGAAACGCCCACCGATGCGGAATCTTATAAATGAAAGGGAGCGAGTCAGCGAGTCAGCGGTCCAGCGAATTTAGGAGGATGAATTTTTATGAGCAATTATGATCTTATTGTTATTGGTGCGGGGCCAGGTGGGTATGTAGCCGCTATCCGCGCGGCACAGTTGGGACTAAAAACCGCAGTTATCGAGAAAGAGTGGCTTGGTGGTGTTTGTCTCAATGTCGGCTGCATACCCTCGAAATCGCTGTTGAAGAACGCAGAAGTAGCCCATCTTTTGCGAAAAGGCAGCCGAAAATTTGGCTTCTCCTTCGATAATTTGGAATTAGATTATGGCAAAGCGGTCAAACGCAGCCGCCGGGTTTCTGACCGTCTGACCCGGGGCATCGGCTTCCTGATGAAGAAAAACAATATCGATGTGCATAAGGGGGTAGCCAAGTTGGTCTCTCGCCATACTGTGTCCATCAGCGATAATGATGGGAAAATAAACGAGCTGAAGGCCGAGAATATCATCGTGGCAACCGGAGCCAGCCCCTTTGTGCTCCCCGGTGTGGATGTCGATGGGGAAAAAGTGGTCACTTATCGCCAAGCCATCACTCAGGAAAAATTGCCCCAATCGGTGGTGATTGTCGGCTCTGGCGCAATCGGCGTGGAGTTCGCTACGGTGTGGAATTCCTACGGAGTGGATGTGACCATTGTCGAAATGCTGCCCAGAATCGTCCCGCTGGAAGACGAAGAGATCAGCAAGGAGTTGCGCAAAGCTTTCAAGAAACGCAGGATCAATATATTAACAAGCACAAAAGTTGAATCCATTCAAACAACAGAAACAGGCGTCAAGGTTCAGGTCAGCGGCGAAACGGGAGCGCAAACTTTGGAGGCTGATCAGGCCTTGATGGCGATTGGATTCAAGCCCAACAGCGACAACCTCGGATTGGATGAAATCGGCGTCGAAATGACCGACCAGGGCGCAATCGATATTGATGAAAGCATGGCCACAAATATCGCCTCTATCTGGGCTGTCGGTGATGTGACCGCCAAGTTGATGCTGGCTCATGTGGGTTCGGCACAGGGGATTATTTGTGCCGAAACTATCGCCGGAGTCGAAACAGTCACCCTGGATTATGAAATGATGCCGCGAGCGACTTATTGTCATCCCCAGGTGGCATCCTTCGGGTTGACTGAAGCCCAAGCCAAAAAACGCGGCCACGCGATTAAAGTAGGGCAATTTCCATTTCGGGCCAACGGAAAGGCGCTGGGTTTGGACGAGTCATCGGGATGGGTCAAGATCGTCACCAATGCCCAAGACAACCAGATTCTGGGCGCTCATGCGATTGGCCCGGAAGTCACCGAGCTGCTCCCAGAGCTGACCCTTGCTCGGAATATGGAAATCGCTCCAGCGGAGATTGCCCGCAATGTGCACGCCCACCCCACTCTGAGTGAGGTGATCATGGAAGCAGCGCATAGCTTAGCCGGGCATGCCATTCATATCTAGATATTTGCATGAGGTGACTGTCACCTATAAAATCAATGTGCATTTTGAATCATCTTGCTTAACCAGCGTGTTTTTTCAACAAGACACCTTTGCAGGTGACTGTCACCTGTATTATATAATCCCCAATCATATCTAAACCCTGCGGGAGATTTGCATCCATGAGATGAGCAGCAAAACCAGCCCGCCTTTTAACTTATAGACACTTATCAACAATATTTCCCCATGAATAAAAATACTTTTGAAATCTTACTTCTTATTGCCCGCCCAGCGGCGGGGAAAAGCGAAATCATCGACCATCTAAAACGAACCAATATAAACGAACGCATCCAGCGATATCACATTGGCGAATTCGAGGAAATCGACGATTTTCCCATGCTGTGGACATGGTTCGAGGAAGATACTATCCTCGAAAAAATGGGTCATCCCAGACTGCATAGTGATAGAGACAAGTGCTTCATCGAAGAGTATCTATGGGATTTGCTTATCGAACGTATCTGTTTGGAATATCACAAAAGACTGCGCAACGTCCCCAATTATCATCAGCATAAAACCACCATCATCGAATTTGCGCGCGGCAGCGAGCATGGTGGTTTTGTGCGCGCCTTCGAGCACTTAAGCCGGGAGGTTGTAGAACGTATGGCGATTCTTTATCTCGATGTTTCCTGGGAAGAATCGCTGCGTAAAAATAGCTCACGCTTCAACCCGAATCGGCCCGGCAGTATCCTGGAACACGGATTGCCCAATGAGAAAATGGAGAAGCTCTACCGTCACGTAGATTGGGAAGAAATCAGCGCTGTAGACCCTGAGTTGATTGAAATCCGAGGGCTGCAAGTGCCGTATGTGGTTTTCGAAAATGAGGATGATGTCACCACTCAACGCGGTGAAGTTCTGTCTAACCGTTTGGGGATCGTTCTGAGCCGCTTATGGGGGATTTATAACGCGGCTGGAGAGACTGGGTAATCGTTATTCCCCCACCTCAATCCTCCCCCGAAGGGAGAGGAAGCTATTCCCTCTCCCTTTGGAATGCCGAAGGTAGTTAGGGTGGGGCAAGGGGGCTGAACAATTACGCGACCAGACCATCTCCTTATCCCAGATACTTATCCATCCAACGGGCGATGTGCTCCAGCCGAGAGATACGCCGATCCGTGCGCCCCTGGCGTGAAAGTCCGTGCGGCTCGTTGGGGTAGCGCACCATTTCTGTGTCGACGCCCAGGGTTTTGAGCGCAACAAATGCTTGCTCGCCCTGCTCGATGGGGCAGCGGTGGTCTTCTTCGCTGTGGATGATCAGCGTGGGCGTGGTCGCATTGCCAATATAAGCTATAGGGGAGTGTTTCCAAGCTTTTTCGACATCTTCGAATGGGGACTTGTTTTCTAATATTTCTTGAAATACCCAATTCAAATCACTGGAACCCCACATGCTGGTGAAATTGCTGACCACTCGCTGGGCTGCCGCGCTCTTGAATCTGTGGGTGTGTCCGATAATCCACAGGGACATGTAGCCGCCATAGCTCCCGCCGGTGACGCCCATACGTTCGGGATCGATATAGGTTTGGGCTTCCACGTAATCCGCCCATGCCATCAGATCGAGATAATCCACGCTGCCCCAATCTCCCCAGATAGCTTTGGCGTGTGCTTCGCCGTACCCTTGTCCACCGCGCGGATTGCTGAAGTAAACCACGTAGCCCTGAGCGGCCAGGTAGTAAAACTCGTGCATGAAAAATTCGCCATATTGAGCCAATGGCCCGCCGTGAATTTCCAGAATAGAGGCATATTGTTGAGATGAATCGAACCCTGTGGGTTTGAGCACCCATCCCTGAATGTCATTGTCATTCTGCCCCTTGATCCAGATTTCCTCCATGTTGCCGAGTCCAACTTCCTTTAACCATGAGTTGGTCCGCGTTATTTGAACATTTTGCTCATTCCCAAGATCGTGCACCCAAATCTGCCCCGGGTCGCGCATCGATCCAAAGAAGTAGGCTAACTTGTGGTGTTTTCGGTCGAAACTATATCCGCCAACGACACCTTTTTCATCAATCACTGTTTCCAGTTTCCCGCTGTTCACATCCACCGACATCAAAAGCTGGCTGCCATGTTTGGCGATTTGGAAGTAGAGCCGCTGACCGTCCGGCGACCAGGTTGGGGGCGATAATGCCCCGCCGCCGAAGTTCAGGTCATTGAGCGTGGCGTGGCTGATGGTGAAATCGAGGTCGGCGCTCAGGTTGCGGGGAGGGGAACTGCCATCAACCGCCGCCATCCACAGGTCGGTGTTTTTCCACCAATCGCTGCGCCCATCTTGGCCAAAGTAAGCGATCCATTGCCCATCGGGTGAAAAAGTGGGTAATTGCTTTTCCCCTGCGGGGGTCTCGATTTTTCGCATCTCAACATCATCAACGGGTTTTTGGCTATCTGGCTCGAAGGGAATGACGAATAAGTCGATATCATCGTACTCGAGATCAGGGTCTGGATTGCGGTTCGATGTGAAGACGATCCATTTCCCATCGGGTGACCAGCTTGGGGAGAGTTCATCGTGAACCTCTCCACCGGTCAATTGGCGGGCTTCACCGCTGTCGGTATCTATGCTCCACAGGTGCCAGCGTTCTTTTGGCAAAAAACCAACCCCGTCAAATTTATAGAAGACGCGGTCGTAGTGGCGGTCAACGACGCCCAGTTTTTTCTTGTCCTCATCTTCTTCCCGTTCGATGTCTTGGGAGTCTTTGGCTCGGAATTGGACGATCAATCTCGAGCTGTCGGGAGACCAATCTAAAGCTCCAATGGTGCCTTGCAACTCCGTGAGCGGATGAGCTTCCCCGCCGCGGAAGGGGATCAAGTAGATTTGGGGCTGCTTCTCGTCCCTGCGGTTGGAAACAAAGGCAATTCGCGCCCCGTCGGGTGACCATGTTGGGGTGTTGTCAACCTGATCGCCGTAGGTGAATTGGCGCGGCTCGCCGCCCTCGGTTGGGGCGATCCACAAGTTGCTGAACTTTTTCTCTGTTTCGGGGCTAACGCGTTGTTGCGCATAGACAACGTAATTCCCATCCGGCGAGATTTGCGGCCCGGTGATCAACTCGAATTTATACAGATCTTCTGCTGTGATGGCACGTTTTTTGTTGGGCATATTTAGCTCCTTTGCCTATATTTCGTACTCCTATTTGGTGACTTTTGTCTGGTGACATCGCTCTGCGGTGTCACCGTGGGCTTGACGCTCCGCGTCGCTTGGGTGGAACCCAGAGTGTTATTGCCAGAAGTTCCCACGCGGAGTGTAGGAACGAGAGAAAAAGTATTTAGCGTTACCTTTTTATCACTAACCTTAGTTTTCTGGTGCAGGCGTTTCCGCAACTAACCGGCAAATGGCCTCATTCTCTTTTACAATTCCCATCAAGGGGGCATTATCCGGGAATGCCTGGCGCACATCGGCCAACACACTCATTGCTTCAGGGCAGTAATTTGCTCCAGGGCGACTTAATGCAGCCAATACAGAGCCATAACGGGCGTAGTAATAAGCCACCTCGATATTGGTGATCGGCAATCCCTCTACGGCCACATTGCCGCCAGCCTCGTTTTCGGCTGCACTGCAACCGCGCACGGCGCATTTCAACACAAGCATAGCGCCCTCATAGTTGCGCGAGCGCACATAAATATCTCCTAATTGACCATAGGTATTAGCGTTGGTGGGGTCGAAACTCAAGGCTTTTTCGGCATTAAGCGCGGAGACGAAGAATTCCCCCATACGCGAGTAGGTCTTGGCGATGGCGATATATGGAATAGGGTCTTGCACCCCGTTGGATTCATTGATGCGGATGGCTTTATCGAAGTATTCTAAAGCAATATCATAGACTTCAAGTTCTCGATAGATTACACCAATCCGAATGTATAAAAAAGTCAGGTTGGGATTGATGGCGGCGGCTTTTTCATATTCCTCGATAGCTACCCTATATTGTCCGAACGTTTCCAGCACAATGGCATAGACTCGATGGGTGTCCATAAGCTCGGGAGCGATCTCGACGGCTTGTTGGGCGTATTGCTCGGCCTGAGACCATTTACGTTGATCCAGCAAAACTTCAGCATAATAGGCCAAAGCTAAGGCATTGTTTGGGTCTTCGTGATAGGCTTGGCTGGCAGCCTGTTCGGCTTCTGTCAGCCATTTCATTCGTTGATCCTCGCTTTGGGCTAGAGATGCACTCCAATTCAATACCAGTGCGCGAATGGCGCGCACGTCGCTGTCATCTGGGGCCAACTCAACAGCTTTGTTGCTTTCTTCCCGGGCTTCGGCCAAACGGGCTAATTTATCTTCCGTAGAAGAAAGCAGGCTTGTAGAATATGTCAATAAACGGGCTAATTCGGCTCTAGTTTTGGCATTCTCTGGGTCTAATATCAAAGCCTGACGATAAGCATCAATGGCATCGATCTCGTCTGGGTCATCCACCTTCCCAGCGTCGAAATAAGCCTCTGCAATCATCAAATAGGAATCGGCCGTGCGCGTGGCTGTGGGCGTAGCCAAAAAAAGCGGATTGATGGTATTTTCTGGCCCGGTGCCAACTTGTGTGGTGATCCATATTCCCCCAGCAATTAACACCAACCACAAGAGAATGCGGTAAATGTTCGAGCGGGGCCCACGTTGATGAAAGCTAGGCCGTTTTCCGGTCAAATTACGGTCCATAGGTTATGGGGTAGGGGTGATGTCCCCTTCAGGGGTAGGTTCTTCCACGGATACCTGACATATTTCTAGCCCAGCATTAGCATTGTAAGCCGCAATCTCATTGTCCGGCACGATTGTCAACATGGTCTGAAAAATCGGGATAGCTTCGCCGCAGCGGTTCAAACGCGCCAGCGTCAGTCCATAGAGGGAATAGATTTCGATAGCGCGAATTTCATAGGATAAAGGAATTCCTTCCACGACTTCACCATCTTGAGTGCTGCCACCCTGCACTGATAATGCCAGGTGTTCGATAGCCTCATTCGACTCACTATTCTTAGCCAGCATAATTCCTAAGTTGCCCTGCAGCTTGGCATTTGTGGGATCGTCTTCGACGGCTTGTTGTGCGTACTGAGCTGCCTGGGCAAACTCGCCAATGATGTAATAGCATCTCGATGCCTCGTATTCCGGGGTGGGGTCAGAGGGGTTGAGCGCATTGGCCTGATTGAAATTGTCCACTGCCAGATCGTACTCTCCCATGGCTTTGTAGATATATCCCATCATCATAAATAAGTTGGGGATTTTATCGTTGATTGCCACTGCCGCTTCGTATTCATCGAGAGCCAATTCGTAATTGCTCGTCCAGTACAGGACATAGCCTCGCGCCCGCCGCACCTCGAGCAGAGATGGGTCAAGTTCTATGGCAATACGTGACTCTTCGGCTGCGTCTTCGAAGTTGCCCTGGTCAGCAAGAATCTCGGCATATATGGCGTGAGCTATGGCGTTATTTTCATCGAGGTCCAGCGCTTTCTTGATAGATGCTTCTGCTTCTAAATAATTCCCCTGGAAATCCAAAGCCCATGCGTGCATAGCGTGAGCGATTGGATTGTCTGGGTTTTGGAGCCGGGCCAGTTCAGCGCTTTCCAGACCGTCGTCATACCGCCCGGCCAAAATTTGCACACGCGCCAGGGAAACATAATAAGATGAATTCTTTGGATCAACCAAAATGGCACGTTTATAGGCTTCGATGGATTTAGATAATTTGCCCTCTTTGTAATAGGATTCTGCTTCGTTGATGTACGCCTCGGGGCTGCGAGTGGGCGTGACCGTGGGGATAAACAGCGGGGGTGTTGTCGGAACTACAACTTGATTGATATAAAATACAGCCGCAATTAACAACAGCAAAATAAACACGCGCCAGGGATTGGAGCGTTTGCGTCGTTTTTTGCGCATAGACCACTTGCTTCCACGAAGATACATGCTGTCATCTTACCACATTTTGGTGTGTGTAATTCGGAATGCCATACCTAAGTAGGTACAACAAAATATCGTCTCTTTAGGATTTTACGGGGGAGAAAGAGTATTGGCATCGAATTTCGCGAATTAGCACGTATTCACGTATTACCGTAGGGTATGCACCGCAAAAAGAAAAAATTAGGGATGGTTCATATGGAAAGGAAATTAAGGTTACACTTGCTCCGAAGGAGTACTCTTCGAGTAATAGAGCAAACGCCGGTCGAGTGAATTCGGAGCG
>JAYELX010000355.1:0-2545 GCA_034717875.1 Chloroflexota bacterium
CCCACAACCAGCGGGACGAGCGTCGCCGGCCATTGGCAGGCGAATGACTAACATCACTTAACGCAGAGCCGCAATTGCGCAGAGCCGCAGAGAAACCAAAGCTTAACGCAGAGCCGCAGTGGCGCAGAGCCGCAGAGAAAATAAAGCTTAACGCAGAGCCGCAGTGGCGCAGAGCCGCAGAGAAAAATATAAAAAACTCAGAGAAGAAATCCTTGAAAATCCGTGTCATCCGCGTTCTGTTTCTCTCCCTTTTCGACGCCGTCCATCGCAAACCAGCAAGACAATCCCAAAAATAAAACCCAGCAACCCCAAATACACACTCAGAGACCGATACACAAACACAACCCTATGCTCCCCAGGCGGCAAGCGCACGCCGCGGAGAATGCCCTCGACCGTCTCCAACTCAGCCGCTTCGCCATCCACCCGCACCCGCCAGCCGGGATAAGCCATCTCCGAAAGCACCAACAACCCCGGCCCATCGGCCTCCACCGTGATTTTGTTGGGCGTCCAATCTATTATGTTTGCATTTTGCGCGAGTGTCGGATAGGCAAGCGGATTACCAATCCGCTTTACCGGGGTCGGATTGACAATCCGACCTACATCAAGCAGATTTTCATAAACGCGCGTCTCGCCAAACTGCTTGCGCAGCAGCAAGCCATCGACCGCCAAATCGTACTCAGACACAACGTAACGCACATTCAGCAAGCCCAACAAAGCCGCATCGGGACGGTACGCAGCATTATCGCGCTGCGGCTGGCCATCAGCAAAAGGCGGCAGCGTGACACCATAACCATCCCTGGGCACGCCCGTGGCCGCATCCATAAAACCCGCATAGGCGGCCAACTGCAGCGGGTCAACGCCATCGGCCAACTCCAAACCATAGCGCGCCGCCGTGTGCTGCGGCAAACTATACGACGGAGAATACACCCGAAACATCCCTGGCTGAGCACTCAAATACTGAGCCACAGATTCTTTTTCTGAGATTACCACATCCCGAGCGTGGAAACTCAACACCGATGCATTGACCGCACCCCAATCAAAAATCGCCAACCCGAAGATGATGATGTACCAAATTGAGGCGGGCAGCCGTTCCCGTATCCGAGTCACAACCCCGAGGGATGCCAGCAGAATCGCGCCAGCCCCCCAAACAAGATTCAGCGTCCACGCTCCGGTCAGCACGCGCGCCGCTACAGCCAGCAGCACAGCAAAAGCCGTCAAAGCTGTCAAAACCAATCGAACTCGGGTGGAAGCAGAATCAGACCGATTCGTCGAAGGTAAAACATCGAGACCGTAAGCGGCCAACACAGCCCCGGCCATCCCAGCCAAAAACAACGCCCGCGCCGGAACCCGCATCAAGTTCAGTCCAGGCAATTGTGCCAATTTAGGCAGCAAAGGCAAATGTGAACCCAACGAATACAATAGCGACAATGCAAATGCCCCGACCCAAAAATATACCCGCCCCCGTTTTTTGGATGCCAACAAAGCCACCACAACCAACACCAACGCCACCCCGCCCGGATAGAGCATCCACTCATGATAGCCGCCAAAATCTGGGCAGAGCAAACCCATCAGTCGAGCAGGCGGTAATGAGTGCAAAAACACATCCGCAGACGCGAGCCCGCTCCGTGTAGAGATGCGCACATACTCCAGCAGCGGCAACAACAAAGGCACAGCGAGAAGAAGGGCAACTATAGAATGATGAATGATGAATGATGAATGGTGAATGATGAATGACGAATGATGAATGGTGAATGGTGAATGATGAATGATGAATGGCGAATGGTGAATGGCGAATGGTGAATGGCGATACGACTCTTTCTGCTTTTTCTGCCCATCATAATGCCTATACGCATAGACGTAAGCAATCCAAAGCAAAGTTGCAAAAGGAACCCAGCGCGGGTCTGCCAAAAAGATGAGTGCCAAAATCACACCCGGCTGCAACCCAATCCGCAGCACTCCCTGCTTCCTGTTCCCTGACACCTGATACCTGACACCTGATACCTGACACCTGACACCTTTCCCCAACAACAACCACGGCGTCCACGGCACAGCATAAAGCAAGCTTAGATGCCCGGCGCCGTAATGCGCAAATAACTTCGGCAGCGACTCGAATGCCAGCGCGCCAAACAAAGCCGCTCGATGAGAGATTTTTTCGGTGCGTAACAAACGGTACATGCCAACACCGCCCCACAGCAAATGCAGCATTACCAAAAGATTGAATCCCAACGGCAGCGGAAACAACAAAGCC
This sequence comes from Chloroflexota bacterium, assembly GCA_034717875.1. GTDB lineage: Bacteria > Chloroflexota > Anaerolineae > Anaerolineales > UBA11858 > JAYELX01. The sequence goes on from JAYELX010000355.1 coordinate 2,249, forward strand.
AACCATCCCGGCGGGTACCACAACCCGGAAAGCGGATTGGCCGCAAAGGGATAGCCGCTCAATATCGTCGGCGACCAAAGCGGAACAAGTCCCCACTCCGAGACGGCGCGCTTCAGAAATATTGCGTTGGGATAATGCGAAATGGTCACATCAGAATAAGCCGCTGCGGAGGATGGATAGGGAAAATCTATCAGGCCGGGGATAAAAAGCAACAACGGCAGCAAAAGAGGCCATAACGACCACAGCCGATTGACTCCCGTACTCTTTCGACCACTGGTTTGACTAATTGGCGCGTTC
>JAYELX010000356.1:0-11127 GCA_034717875.1 Chloroflexota bacterium
TTGGGTTTCATTGGGAGCATTAGATGGGTATCCCATTGGCACACCAACGCTCTTCAGTTTCACCCGCACGAATACAAATGGGTGGGAACGCACGGCGAACAGTTATGGCGTTTTCGTCTTGAAGAAATCGGAAGCAGATATCAAAGTGTACTCCAATGTTTGCACCCATCTGAGCTGCCGGGTCAATTGGAATGAAAATACGCAAGAGTATATTTGCCCTTGCCATGATGCTCACTTTGATATTAATGGCAAAGTACTCGATGGGCCACCACCCCGGCCTATGGATGAATACGAGTACAAGATCGAAGATGGCAATATTCTTATTCACCTGACGGAAGGATAATCATGGTCGAAAATATTTTAACTTGGTTAGAGGAACGCCTCGGGCTCGAGGCAATTTACGAAACCGTATTGAATCGCAAAGTGCCAAAGGTAAATTGGTGGTTCACCCTGGGAAGCGCAAGCTTGTTTTTATGCGTGATGCAGGTTGTTACCGGCATTTTCCTGACAATGTATTATGTGCCATCCCCCGATGCGGCATACGACAGCATCCAATATATAATGAACGAGGTTGCTTTTGGCTGGCTGGTTCGCGGCATTCATCACTGGAGTGCTTCACTGCTGGTGATCACGTTGTTGTTGCACTTGCTGCGGACTTTCTTCTACGGCGCGTATAAATACCCTCGTGAAATGACCTGGGTGACCGGCGTGCTGCTGTTCATCCTGACACTGGGTATGGGTTTGACAGGCTACCTGCTGCCCTGGAATCAACGTGCTTATTGGGCCACTACGGTCGCTACCGAGATTTTCGGAACTGTGCCTTTCATCGGCGATTTCCTTTTCAGAGTGTTGAGAGGGGGAACTGACCTCAGCGCGATCACGCTGGTGCGTTTCTTCTCCGCTCATATCTGGATATTGCCTGCCGCGGTTGTGATGGTACTCGGTACTCACCTTTATCTAATCGTTAACCTGGGAATTTCCAATATCCCCGGTGAAGACGAATAACAACGGCTTCGAGGAGTATTAACGTGAAAGAAGAATTCAAGAAAAATTACCACGAGAAATACGCACAAGCCAAACAAAAAGGCGTCAAGTTTTGGCCAGATATTATTTACAAAGATCTAATTGTCTCGTTTGCATTGTTCTTGCTTTTGATTGGTCTGGCAACCTTTGTGGGTGTCGCTAATGAAGCCAAAGCTGATCCCAACGATACATCCTATCTTCCCCGCCCGGAATGGTATTTCCTGTTCCTGTTCGAATTCCTGAAATACATTCCCGGAAAATTAGAGTGGCTCGGAACTACTGTTATTCCAGGGATTGCCATTTTGGTTTTATTGCTGTTGCCCTTCATCGACAAGAATCGCTACCGCAATTGGAAAAAACGCAAAACCGGAATCACTATAATGGGGTTGGTCATGCTTACCATTGTGGGGCTGACGGTTCGATCCGTTGCTACTACCCCGAAAATGGAAGCAGAAACACTGGCCGGGTCTATCGCTGCACAAGTTGTTGCTGGCCAAGATTTATACTCCATCTACTGCACAGAGTGTCACGGCCCCGATGGCGAGGAGGGCGAAATTCAAGGTGTAGAGGGGCTGGAAGGAACTTATGTCAAGTCTATCAGCAGCCAGGATGAAATGTGGACTCGCACCGATGAGACTCTTTTCAACATCGTCGATTTAGGTCAGCAAGACCTGGGCATGCCCCCTAATGGCTTGGGCTATGGCGGCGAGTTGCAGCGCGCTGAAATGGAGTCGATCGTCACATTTATGCGCTACACCTGGGACGAGCGCGTCGAAATACCACAAGAAGCAATATATGCAGCACCCGAATTGGCAGAGGGTGAAGCGCCATCTTATGATGTTTATGTCCTGCCCATTATCAAGCGAAATTGTGTCTCTTGCCATCGCGCTGGAAAAGAAAACAACAATTACCTGATGGGTACATACAACGAAGTTCTCACCAGCGGTGATAATGCCGATAAAAACCTCATCGCCGGTGATTTGGATGGAAGTTATTTTATCCAGTCCATATACCGGGAATCCATCCTCGATGCGGATACTGGCGAAGAGATCATCGGCCCTATGCCCCAAACCAAGGCACTTGATGATGATGAAATCGATATGTTCGAGCGTTGGGTAATGGCAGGCATGCCGGAAACTGCCGACGATGCCGCCGCACTCTCAGAACCAACTGGCGACCAGGAAACAGAAACACCCGCTGGTGAAGGTGACTGATCCCCCTAAAACAGAACCCAAATTACACGGATCACGCGAATCATCAAACAAGTCTAACCATTATCAAAAAATCAAACAGCCTCCCGTCAGCGGGAGGCTGTTTTTATACCAGCAATTCCCGCTTTGTAGCTAGAAGCAGACTTCGGAAGTCTTTGAAAACGCATTTATTGGCGAAATAGGTCACTGGAGACTTCCGAAGTCTTGACATTTCCTCATACCGGGAATTGCTGTTTTTATACGTCTCTGACCACCCAACAAACCTACAAAATGCTATAATAACCCCCATGAAATATCATATCTGGACTTCTGGATGTCAAATGAACGTGGCCGATTCGCGCCGGGTAGCCGCTGCCCTCGAAGAGCTTGGCTATACCCCCACCCGCTTGGCCGAGGATGCCGACGTAATTGTGATGAATACCTGTGTCGTGCGGCAAAGTGCGGAAGATAAAGCCTATGGACGCCTCAGCTCACTCAAGCCTCTCGAAAATGCGGTCATCAATGTGATGGGCTGCCTGGTAGGCGTCAATGGATCCGAAGAACTCGAGCAACGTTTTCCTTTTGTGGATGTCTTCTCTCCGCCCTCGGACCCCGGCCCGCTGATTGCCTATCTCACCCAGGATGAAAGTAAAAAGGTGGAGAACGCTGCCACCTCGAGGAGGTTTGCCTTTATGGATGGGGAACTGGCCCTCCCACAAGCCGAACAAGGCCATTTGGTTTCGGCTTTCGTGTCCATAGTGTTGGGATGCTCACACGCCTGCACCTATTGCATCATCCCCTACCGGCGCGGAATCGAGCGCAGCCGCCCCGTGGAAGATATCCTCTCCGAAGTGCGCTCGCTTGTGTCACAAGGAGTCAAAGAGATTACCTTATTGGGGCAAATCGTTGACCGTTACGGGATAGACCTCCCCACCAAAACCAACCTAGCCGCGCTGTTGCGACTGATTCACGAAACCGAAGGATTGGAGCGCATTCGATTCCTGACCTCGCATCCCAACTGGATGACGGCAGAATTACTCGACACGGTAGCCGAACTCCCCAAGGTGATGCCGCACATCGAGGTACCCATCCAGGCCGGCGACGATGAAGTACTGGCAAACATGAAACGCGCCTACACCGCCGACGATTACCGCCATCTGGTAGCCCAAATCCGAGCGCGGATTCCGGGCGTGTCGATTGCCACCGACATCATCGTGGGCTTCCCCGGTGAAACTGAAGCACAATTCCAGCGCACCCACAATCTACTGGCCGAACTGAAGATGGACGTAGCCCACCTGGCGCGCTACTCGCAGCGTCCGGGAACCGTGGCCGCCCGCCGCATGCCCGACAACGTTCCCGACGAGGAGAAATGGCGCCGATTCCGTCTGTTGGAAAATCTCCAAGAAAAAATCGCCACCGAGATCAACAGCCACTTTCAGGGTAAAAGTGTAGACGTACTCTTCGAAGACAAAGTACGCGGCCGCTGGCGGGGGCGAACACCCACGAACAAATTGGTTTTCGTGGAATCGGAACAAGATTTGCGCGCCAAGCTTTTGCCAACCACCATCACCTGGGCTGGCCCCTGGTCTATGCAGGGCGCGCTGTTAGGGAAGTGATGAACACAGGTGACAGTCACCTTCAAAGGCATCTTATTACAGAAAACATGCTGGTTAGCGAAACGATTTAGGGTATACATTGATTTTATAGGTGACTGTCACCTCACGTAAAAGTATTTATCACTTACCTTTTTACGTACTTGCTCAAGAGTAAGCGTTCACCCCCCACCTCAATCCTCCCCCAAAGGGAGAGAAAGCTGTCCCCTCTCCCTTTGGGAGAGGGTTAGGGTGAGGGAGAGAGAGGGTAAAGGGACTGAATAATTACTGCTCAAGATGTTGGTGGTGTAGGCCAACGGCGGGAATAGAATCCCGCCCTACAGCTTACCGGCCACTACTATTTTGAGCAATTCCCTTTTTACCACTATCCGCCGTTGCTGAGGTGAAAGACAAAAAGGAGTTGCATTCCCCACGGACTCATTGTACACTCTTAACATAGGTAATGTCACAAGGAGAGTGAAACCATGACCAGACTTTCATTGCGCAATATCCTACTATTTGTTGTTGTGCTAGCATTTCTGGGAGCCTGCAACATGCCGAAAAAAGCGGCACCCAATCAAGAATCTTCCGGCATAATTTACACCGTGGCTGCCCAGACGGTGCAAGCTCAAATGACGCAGTCCGCCTCAGGTGAGCAAAATACGCCCCAGCCGGTACAAACCATAGCCACCACCGCGGTACCGTCAGACGCGTCCAACCCACCCCCCACAGATACCCAACCCGCACCCGCACCGACCAATACCCCCCTGCCGACCAACACGCCCCCGCCAACGCCTACCGAAATTCCCTGCGATCACATTGATTTTGGCGATCCCATCGACATCACCATTCCCGATGGCACAGAAATCAACCCCGGCGATTCGTTCACCAAAACCTGGCGGTTGAAGAATGGCGGCTCTTGCACGTGGACGTCGGGATACGATTTAGTCTTTGTAACGGGCGACAATATGAGCGCGCCAGCCTCGCAGCAATTGACCAGCGGCACAGTCGCGCCGGGGCAGGAAATTGACGTTTCGGTTAATCTAGTAGCCCCCGACGATCCGGGGGATTATCGAGGCTATTTCAAGCTGCGCAACCCCAGCGGAGTTCTCTTTGGATGGGGAGATGAATCGAAATCATTTTGGGCCGATATCGAAGTCCCGGATATTTCTGGCGTTATGTTCGATTTCATCGCCAGGGCGGATGAGGCTGAATGGGGCAGCGGCACAACCCCGATGGATTTCGACAACCCCGGCACCACCGACATTGACTACGGCGGCCCCGATACGGACGCCAATGGCTTTGCTATGGTCAAAGATGGTACAAAGTTGGAAGACGGAGACCTGGGCGGGAAGATTTTGGAAACACATCCAAAATGGGTCAACGATGGCTACATCATTGGACGGTACCCCGCTTATGATGTCGGCTCCGGGGACTATATCAAGGGACATCTGGGATTTATCGCCTTTGCCGATGGCTCTTGTGGTGGTGGCGATGCTAAATTCCGCATTTACTACACTATAGGCAACGACATGGGCACATTGTCCCAGCTTGGCTCGTGGCATGAAACCTGTGACGGTACAATGAAAAAAATCAATATAGATATAAATTCGTTGAAAGGGAAAACGGTTCATTTCTACCTGGTTGTCCTGGCGAACGGTTCAGCGGGGCAAGATTGGGCCGTTTGGGACTCATTGGGCGTGATGCGATAAAAACCACGGTGTGCATGCAAGAGTTGTCAGGAATGTTTTCGTTCGAATGGGAAACACCCCTCCAACCCCCGCTTCACTTCGTTCAGCACCCCCTTCCTCCCCGAAATCGGGGACACTCGAAGAGTGCGCACAGCGCAAGGGGGATGGGGGGATGGTGGGGTCAAAATTTGGATGACAACATCTGAGTGCACACAAACCACGCTCAGATTCGCTTTCTTGGTGAAATTAGTGTAGAATTTACTATCACACTACTAACCAACACCATTTTTGGGACTGAAGGGAAATTTTATGGCCAAGCAAGAATCACCAAAAGACATCATTGATGCTTATCGCAAGCAACAACAACGGTCGGAAAGGACACCAAAAATAATCTTTGGTGCTGCCGCGCTTTTGCTGATTGCAGGTGCAGCATTCGCTATTATTTGGTTGACTGGCGCGGAAAATTTTCAAATCGATATCGGTTCGATTTTTGCATCCGAAACGCCAACTCCTACAATGACCGCTACCCCAACACCTGTTCCGCCAACGCCTACATCCACGCTGACACCGACGGAAGCTCCCCCCACCGACACATTGGAACCCAGTGCCACCCCCACACACACAGGCCCGGTGATCTATGTCGTCGAGGAAGGGGATTCCTTCTACTCGATTGCTGAAAAGTTCGATATGGATATTATGGTACTGATAGAAGCCAATCGCGAACGGTTAGAGCTTGATCCGGTCAATCCAATTATCAAAGTAGGCGATGAGGTTCTAGTACCACCTCCGGGCACAGAACTGCCTACTCCCACGCTGCTGCCCGAAAATATACCTCCAGGGACCCGGCTTGAGTATTCGGTTCAACCGGGCGATACGCTGGCTGGTATTGCTCTAAAATTCAACAGCACAGTGGAGGATATTATCGAGCATAACGAAGATTTAGATGAAGACGCCAACGTGATCTATGTTGGTCAAATTTTGATCATCCGAGTCAACTTGGTTACGCCCGTACCAACAGAAACAGAATCCGTACCAGAGCCTACTTCGACACCGACGCCCACACCATAAATCCATTTCCTCGACGATGATGACAACAAAACAGGCCAGATTGTTATGATCTGCCCTATTTTTGTTTTAGGCGATTACCATCTCAATATCATTAAGTTAATGACACGTGAGCGCCGGTTGAGTGCGGAGGCACACGCTTTCCCGAATGGATGCAAAACATGTGCCGGAGCGTATCGCTTGTCCTGAGTAGACATAGCCGTATCGAAGGAAACCCAAGCGGATTCCAGCGAAAAATATTCTTTGCCAGACCCGTTTGGTTTCGATACGCTGGATGCGCCGGTTGAGTAGCGTATTTTGCGTATCGAAACCAGCGCACCCTACTACTTCACACTATCAAACACCTATGAAAAAACACAAACAAGAACTACTCGCTCTATTCATCCTCACCGGGCTGCTTTTCTTATTATCAGCCTGCACCCCAGCCCAAGTTGATACTGACAAACCAAACGAAAATCTGAACGTCGTTGCGACCACAACATTCGTAGGTGAGACAGTGGATATCATTGCAGGGGATTCTATCAACCTGGTAGTTTTGCTCGATCCTGGCATAAACCCTCACGCCTACGAACCCACGCCGAAGGATGTTGCCACCATCGCCGATGCCGATTTAGTCTTTGCCAATGGTGTCGGCCTAGAGGTGTTTCTGGAAAATATACTAGAGAACGCTGGGGAAAATGCTGAAATCGTGTATGTGTCGGATGGAATCGAGTTGCGGTCGTTCAACCATAAACTCACCCACGAAAACGAAACTGAGACGGGCGCGGGTTTTGACCCCCACGTGTGGTTCGACCCCAACAATATCGCTGTGTGGACACGCAACATCGAAACGACGTTGAACCGTCTTGACCCGGAAAATACCGAAACCTACACAGCCCAGGCAGAATCCTACCGGGTCGAACTCGAAAATTTGGATGTTTGGGTGCGCGCACGTGTAGCACAAATTCCCTCCGAGAATCGCAAATTAGTCACCGATCACACCGCCTTTGACTACTTCGCAGACGAGTACGGATTCGTGCAAATTGGGGCCGTGATCCCCGCCCCAACCACCGAGGCCGAACCTTCCGGTCAACAACTGGCAGAACTCGAAGACGCTATTTTGACATACAACGTAAAGGCCATCTTCGTGGGCATGGGTTTTGATGCTACATTATCGCAGCAAGTGGCCGAAGATACCGGCGTTCAACTCGTCCCGCTGCTTTTCGGCTCCCTGACCGCATCCGATGGCATTGCCGATAATTATCTAGATTTTACCCGTTATAATGTCAATGCGATTGTTGCTGCATTAGAGTGAGGCCGATAAGATTTAACGCAGAGTCGCAGAGAGGCAGAGACGCATAGAAAAACGGGAAGAATATAGAGATGGCCATTGCATCTGCTTTTGATGCATTGCCCATCGGATTGCTAGAAAACATCCCGTATTTACCGTCTCGCAGGTGCAATGCACCCGTAGGGCGCATATAAAATTTACGAGAATACGATGAAAAATATCCTGCGAACACTGCGTCACCCCTCAATTTCCCACCACCCTCACGCTCCAATTCTGGCTCTCGAAAATGTCTTCGTGCGCTATGAAACTGGGCTAGTGCTGGAAAATATAAGCTTCGATTTGCTGACGGGCGAGAGCGTGGCTGTGGTAGGCCCAAACGGTGCGGGCAAGAGTACCCTCTTCAAAGTCATCGCCGGTGTGCTTCATCCCGATGCGGGGGCTGTAAAAGTAGCCGGACACGCTCCCAGCGGGCATATCTGCATCTCCTATTTACCTCAGCGCAGCCAGGTTGACTGGGACTTTCCTGTCACCGTGGCCGATGTGGTCATGATGGGGCGCATTGGTAAGTTGGGGTTGCTCAATTGGGCCAAAGCAAAAGATTGGAACCAAGTGCAAGAGGCGTTAAAAATCGTGGGGCTAACAGACCTATCCAAACGTCAGATTAGCGAGCTATCAGGAGGGCAGCAGCAGCGCATGTTCATAGCACGTGCCCTGGCCCAGGAAGCTGAACTCATGCTGATGGACGAACCCCTCACCGGGCTGGACATTCCCTCACAGAAAAATATCCTCGCAATCATAAACACTCTGCGGGGGGAAAACGTAACCCTGATGGTCGCTATGCACGATCTCAAATTAGCCGCCGAACAGTTCGACCGGGTTATGCTTCTCAACGCGAGCATTTTGGGCTTCGGCACACCGGAGCAAGTCTTCACTCGCAACTTGCTGAGCCGCGCTTATGGTGGACATTTCCACATCATCGAAGGCGACACAAACTCACTCGCCGTTAGCGACACCTGCTGCGAAGGAGGCAATTATGGATTGGATTGAACTTCTTTCGACCCCATTTCACTATCCATTTATGCTGCGCGGCACTATCGCTGCCGTTCTGACCGGAATTGTCTGCGCGACAGTGGGCGTTTACGTGGTTCTGCGCGGCATGGCCTTCTTTGGCGACGCGCTGGCACACTCCATCCTGCCGGGCGTGGCAATTGGCTATTTAGTGACCGGCGGCGATAAGGTATCTCTTTTCTGGTGGGGGATGGGCACAGCCATTGTGGCCTCGTTTGGAATTGGTGCCATCAGCAAAGGCGCAAAAGTCAAAGAGGACACCGCCATCGGCATCATTTTCGCGGGCATGTTTTCTTTGGGAATCGCCATCATCTCCACAGTACAGAGCTACAGCGTTGATTTGACTCATTTTCTTTTTGGAGATATTCTAGGAGTCTCAGCGCACCAGTTATGGCTGATCGGCTTTTTTGGGGCTGGGATTGTACTTGTAGTATTGGCTTTTTACAAAGAATTTTTGGTACTGACCTTCGACCCCGTCTTTGCTGCCACCCTTCGGATTCCCCTGGTCTGGTTCGAATATTTACAATTGATTCTGATTGCTGTAGCCATTGCAGTTTCTTTGCAAACAGTCGGGGTTGCGCTTATGATTGCCATGCTGGTGACCCCGGCCGCAGCAGCCTATCTACTGACAAAGAGGCTCGCGTTCATGATGCTGCTAGCCGCTCTGATCGCTTCAACCTCGGGGGTGATTGGCTTATATTTATCATATTACGCCAATGTAGCCTCCGGCCCGGCAATCGTACTCATCACAACCGTTTTCTTCGCTCTGGCGTGGATGTATAAAAAGATACAGATGCTAGTCACGGGTTCGAAATAGTGGCTGGTACTGGAAACGTGTTTGCCGGCGGCTCGCCACGCCGTGCCATGCAGAGCAAAACACGTTTGCGCTTTGCGTGCCTTTGCAAATGTGTTTCGAGCACAAGGTGACAGTCACTTATAAATTTACCATACACCCTACATCATATCGCTTAACCAGCGTGTTTTCTCCACAAAACAACTTTGCAAGTGACTGTCACCTTTGATTATGATTTACTATTTACCACCACCGCTAATATATGTCACGGAATCTCTGCGCTAATCGATTGAAATCGCCCTAAAATTTCGGCTGCTTCTTCTGTTTCTGGGATATAAACATGCCCGTCGTTATCAATATGAACGGGAATGACCTCGTGGCTGATATAACGCGACCCCTCGAAAAGCATCCGTACAACAATGCCTTGTTGAGTTGTAGATGACCAACTCTGATCAAAGACAAAGTTCCCCAAACCGTAGAAAACCGGTACTCCATCGATATTTTGCATTCCCTGAATCACATGGGCATGATTGCCGATGACAACATCTGCACCCGCGTCGACAGCTACCTGAGCAAAGTGTAATTGACGATAATTTGGGGTCTCGCTGTAATCTGATCCCCAATGAGGCAAAACAATGACCACATCGGTTATGTTTTTTGTGCTCTCGATAGATGCTTGCAAGTTCTCATCTGTTAAAACGGCAATGCCGGGAGTATCATCAGCGGCAAAGGCGCGTGCTTCTATTTCCCCCAATGAGACAAATCCAAAGCGCACACCGTTGATAGTTGCCACAATCGGTTTTAGGGCTTCGTCCAAGTTTTCCCCCGCACCGACCGGCTCTATTCCAACCCGACGCAGATTCTTCAACGTATCTAAAAAAGCGCGGTCGCCGCAATCGGTCGGGCCGCAGTTTTTGATGTGATTTGTGGCTACGCTGACAACATCGAATCCAGCAACAGCCAAAGCGTCGGCGTTTTCCGAGCCACCGACGAGTACGAATGTGCGCACGCAGCCAGTCCGAGGAGCATAGTCACTCAACGCCGCGTTGAGAGTACCAACGGCTAAATCGGCGTTTGCGATCATGGTGTGCATATCTTCGTAAATGAAATCCGCATTTCCATTCTCGTCGATAGCAGCTTGAACACAGCGGGCGGGGACGATGACGCCGGTAAACAGCAACTCGGTGATGGGTATGACTGTCGGCGATGCTGTGATGGTCGGGGATGGCGTTGGTGAGGGTCGCTGGGGAGTGATGGTCGCTGCCGGGGCAGCAGTTGCTTCTTTTGTTGCTGCCGATGTCGGGGATTGAACCATGCGCGTCTCCGCTGGATATGTTGTATGCGTGGGCAAAGGGGCAGACCTCTGGCAAGCGGTCAAAAAGAAGATTATCACTAGGCAAAATAGAGTGATGGTTTTTTGGTTCATGAATTTTTC
>JAYELX010000356.1:11227-13021 GCA_034717875.1 Chloroflexota bacterium
GAACCATGCGCGTCTCCGCTGGATATGTTGTATGCGTGGGCAAAGGGGCAGACCTCTGGCAAGCGGTCAAAAAGAAGATTATCACTAGGCAAAATAGAGTGATGGTTTTTTGGTTCATGAATTTTTCGTAATTACTCAAAAAGTTAGTGATGCGTTGCATCTCGAAGATACTCTGCACCACGGATTGGACAAGGATACCCTTGAATAACCCAAACTGCAATGCAGTTCTATCGCCGCTTGAGCAACTACAGTTTTTCGTAATCATTCAGTCCCCTTCCCTCACCCTAACCCTCTCCCAAGGGGAGAGGGGATAACTTCCTCTCCCTTCGGGGGAGGATTGAGGTGGGGGAGTGAACGGTTACAATTTTTCTGTACTTGCCCAAATTTCGGTTTGTAAATGCCTAAGCCGGTCTTCGGAAGCATACTTAATTCGCTGGACCCGGTCTCATGACCGTGCGACTCTGGGTGACTTGGTTAGGGTGACTCGGTCAGGCATCCCTGCGGATATGCTACGCGAAGACCGGTCACAGCGTTCTATTACACTGGTCACAGCATTCTGTCAGCGCCGGTCATAGCATTCTGTCAGCGCCGGTCATAGCATTCTGTCAGCGCCGATTGGATTTCTGTTAGCACAATTTCATCTACTTCTGTACGGGCAGCGGTTGTGAGAGCGTTTGCCGATTCATCTCCGTCAATTTGACCCAAGGCCCAGGCCGCATGAGCGCGTATCAATGGCTCATCATCGTGGAGTGCCCGAGCCAGAGCGGGAATATCGGACGCGCTCCCAGTGTTGCCCAAGGCTACGGCAACGTTTCGCAAATAGCCGCGTCGTTTTGTCCGTTTGATTGGACTGCCTGCGAACTTGCGATTGAATTCTTGGGGGCTGAGGGCCAGATCATGTCTCAGGGTCGGATTATCCTCTTCCAAGCGGGGTCGGAATAATCTCCCCGCATCAGGCCGGGCAAATCTCTGGTTCCAGGGACAAACTTGTTGGCAGATATCACATCCAAAAATATGATCCCCTATTTTTGGACGTAATTCCGCCGGGATTGATGCTTTCAACTCGATGGTGAGATAAGAGATACAGCCATTCGAGTCGATGGTGCGGTTGGGCAAAATGCAATTGGTGGGGCAGGCATCAATGCAGCGGGTACACGTTCCGCAGCGATCAGCCGCGAATGGGGCGTCTACCTCCAGCTTGATTCCCAGTAAAATTTCGGCTAAAAAGAAATATGATCCAATGTTCGGGTTGATCAAATTGGTGTTTTTCCCAATCCAGCCCAAACCAGCGCGTTGAGCCAATTCGCGCTCCAAAATAGGGCCAGTATCAGTATAGCAGCGATTTGGGACCGGGCGACCGGCCTGCGTCTCGATGAAGGATACCAATGCTCGCAGACGTTCGGGGAGCACATCATGGTAATCATCGCCCCAGGCGTAGGAGGCTACCACACCTGTTTCCCCCCTGAAATCGGGGGGGACGGAAGGGGGGGGGTACCGAACACCCAACACTAAAACAGTTTCACACTCCGGTAGAATCTGCAATGGGTCTGCGCGCCGCTGGCGGTTTCGCTCGGCAGCCATCCAGCCCATCCCGGCATGGTGACTGGCATCCAACCATTGCACATAAACGTCCAGGTGCGCAGGCGGATCAGGCGTGGTCACCCCCACCAGTTGAAAACCTAAACGGTGGGCTTCTTTTTTTGTGGCTTTTGTGAGTTCGCTTGGTGAAATCATTGCGTGAGTTTCCCCAATTTTCGGTAATTATATACTGTCAACGGGCATAAAGTACCCTTT
>JAYELX010000357.1:0-2536 GCA_034717875.1 Chloroflexota bacterium
TCACGAGAGCGCCGATGAATTAATTGGGCCGCGAGAGATTGAGTATCAAGATGGCTGGATTCCGGTCGGCTACCTTTGGGCGCGTACGATTCCCTGTCAGAACCCAGGCTGTGGGGCCGAAATCCCTTTGATCAAGCAGTTCTGGCTGGCCAAGAAAAAGAACAAGAAAATTGCTTATCGCCCGGTGGTTGATTACGTAAACAAGCAGGTGGATTTCGAAATCCTGGAAAACGCTGAAGCCATCGAAGCAGCGAACTTTGATCCCAGCGAAGGCACGGTCAGCCGCGCTAACGCCCGCTGCCCGGTCTGTGAACAGGTGACCAAGGCCAAACAAACCCGCCAACTGGCCAAAGATGGAAAAATGGGCGAACGCATGGTGGCGGTGGTCTTTCACCATCCCGATCAATTTGGTAAGCGTTACCGACTAGCGAATGAATTAGATGCGAGTGTTTTTGATGAAGCCACAACTTATTTAGAAGCTAAATTGGCAAACTGGCCGTATTTGGAAAATCCTATTCCAACTGAGAGTGCTCCACCAGAGGGGCATCGAAGTTGTAGTAACGCCATATATGGAATGACGACGTGGGATACTTTTTTCAACACTCGCCAAAAGCTGACGCTGGTGACGTTTTTGGGGAAAATCAAGGGCAGTTTCAAAAAGATTAGGGTGAATTGCGAGGAATTGATTGTACAAACAAGCTTGAAGTTTTCGGCGGATGGATTGGCAAAGGCAGTGGTGGGATATTTAAGCGTAATACTAGACATGCAAGCGGCCTTTAATAATAATGGGGCTAGGTGGGAAAATACTTCTGAAGCAATCAAACATGTTTTTTCTAGGCAAGCTTTGCCAATGATGTGGGATTATGTAGAATTATGTCCTTTCAGTGGTTCGTCGGGAAGTATTGAGTCTGGCCTCATCTATTATTTGAAATATATAGACTTTGCCTCATTTGGACATGGTGAAAATGGTTCAGCGCAGCAATTTTCTGCTACCGATTTGCCATTCCCTGATGATCATTTTGACGCGCTGCTGACCGACCCACCCTACTACGATAACGTTCACTATGCTGATTTATCGGATTTTTTTTACGTCTGGCTTAAGCGTAGTGTTGGAGAGTTGTTCCCTGAATTATTTGTTACACCTTTAACACCCAAAAGTTCTGAGGCTATTGCCAGTAAAACACGCCACCCAACGACTAAAATTGCTAAAGATTTCTTTGAACAGACATTGGGCCAGGCTTTTTTTGAGATCCATCGCGTTCTACAAACCGGTGGCGTTGCAGTTATCGTCTATGCCCATAAGACGACTGAAGGCTGGGAGACTATGCTCAATGGGCTAGTTAATATTGGACTGGTTGTTACTGCCTCTTGGCCGGTACATACCGAGATGAAAGCACGCCTTGTGGCTGCTCAAACTGCCGCTCTGGCATCATCCATCTACATGGTCTGCCGCAAAATGGAACGCCAGCCGCTGGGTTTCTGGAACGAGATTCAGTCCAAAATCAAGGCCCGCGTGGAAGAAAAACTGGAGCAATTCTGGAACCAGGGTATCGCCGGGGGCGATTTCTTCATCTCTGCCATTGGCCCCGGCATGGAAGAGTATTCCAGGTATGAGCGTGTTGAAACTTACTCTGGTGAAGCGATCGGTACTGACCAATTATTGGCATTCATCCGCTCAGTGTCTACCAATTTCCTCGCCCATCGCCTGCTCAAAGATGCCGGGCGAGAATCCATTGATAAAGAAGCTCAATTCTACCTGACCTACCGCTGGACATATCTCGACAACAGCGTACCTTTCGATGACGCTCGCAAGATCGCCAGCGCCCAGGGTGTTGATTTAGAAAAACTGTGGAAGAGCGGCGGCTTTGTGTACAAGCGCGGCTCCAAAATCTGGGTGCGCGGTCCCAAAAAGCGCGGCGAAGTCAAAGACGTGAATAACATGGTCGACGCCATGCACAAGGCCTGCCAGTTCTGGGAGAAAGGGAAAAAGGCTGAGATCGCCCAATTGCTGGGCCAGTCTGGTTACGGTCAGAGCGGGGCTTTCTGGCAGCTTTGTCAGGCCGTGGCCGAGACGCTGATCAACGGCAACAAAGAGAAGCAACTGCTCGAAGGCCTGCTGATTGACCGTGAGCGATACGCTCGCGATAGCGCTGAGGTTTACGCTGAAGTTCGTAAACCTAAACCGAAACAAATGCGCTTGTTAGAAGAGGATGTGTAAATGGTAAAAGAGAAAAAAGATTGGGACACTTTGATTGCGCAAGGTGAAAGCCAGACTATTGAGTTCAAAAGTGATCGTAATCGCTTGAACGACCAAGACCTTATTAACGCCATTGTTTGTCTAGCAAACAGTAGTGGCGGTTGGCTGATTGTTTTAAACGCATTGGCCTAGTGGAGCGTACGGGACGAGGTGTTGGTATTATTTACCGGGGTCAACTTCGTAATGGTCGCCGACCTCCAAGTTATACTCGCAGCACCGAGACGAACGTTATAATAACTTTATATGGTGGCCCAGCTGATTTAGATTTTGTTCAGTTAG
>JAYELX010000358.1:0-2534 GCA_034717875.1 Chloroflexota bacterium
GCATGCGGATGATTACCCATCAAGACTCGCAAACTGCTTGGCGATCGTTCGAAGCCCAATGGCACTCCATCTACCAACTGAAAGTCTCTGAGGTTCTGCGCGAGCGGGCTATTCAAATCGTCTGGGAGTACCACTTGCGGGGGTATGACGCCATGCACCTGGCAGCCGCTCACATTTGGCGAGAGTCGCTTAACGAAGAGATCATTTTCGGGACGTTTGATATGGCCCTGTGGATGGCTGGCAAAAAGTCCGGGATGACCGTCTGGCCTGAAGACCTCGAAACCTTTTTCTCATCTCACCAATAACTATGCCATCTTCCTCACACATCACCCTCTCCGGCGGATTATTTACCCACCATTTTATTGAGGTCGTGCAGCAGCTCACCTACAAGCACGCGGCTGTATCGCCGCGTACATTTGTGCTGCCGGGGCAAGAGCCGTTTTCTCAGGCCGCGTTGGATAGCAAAATTGGGCAGGCGTGGGAATTGCTCATCGAGCGTTGGGACAATATCACCGATGAGGCCGAGGGCGTACCAACTGAGGCCTTGACCGAAATGAACATCTCCCAGTTGAGGCAGCGTTGGGTGCGGCCGCTGTTTCGTTTGTTGGGCTTCGATTTGGATTATCAACGCGCGGATCTGCTGATCGGAGAAGTGCAGTTTTCTATCAGCCATTTGGGACGCGCCCATCAGGATATTGCTCAATACCTGGTTCCCATTCATTCGCTGCTGCCGAAGGGGGGCGAGGGGCTGGAAACACGTCCAAACAGGCGCGGGCATGGGCCCAAGTCTCTGGCTCCCCATGACATGCTCCAACGCTATTTGAATATGGCTGAGCAATATCAATGGGGCCTGATCACGGATGGGATTCGGCTGCGGCTGCTGCGGGATTATCACCACACCGCTACACGCGGCTATGTCGAATTCCATTTGGGCGATATTTGCGAAACCCGCGACGTCGACGCCTTCCGCGCCCTTTACCGCCTGACCCACGCCAGCCGCTTCTTTTCCCCCTCTCCCCCCGGGAGAGGGGCTGGGGGTGAGGGAGGAGATGGGCTGGGGGTGGGGGTAGGGTGCCCCATCGAGCGGCTCTATCAACACGCCCAATCAACGGGGATAAAAGTGGGGGAAGGCTTACGCAACAATGTCAAAAACGCTATCGAAGTATTAGCCAACGGCTTTTTACGCGCCACGCCGGGGCTTGTCTCCCACCTTCGAAACCAGGCCAACGCCCGGGTTTATCCCGAATTTGGCAAATTATCCCCCACAGACGCTTTTTTCCACGATATTCTCACCACTATCTATCGGATGTTGTTCTTGCTTTTTGCGGAGCAGCGCGGCATGCTGCCTGGGCGGGGGAGTTTGTATTTAGACGAGTTCAGCATGACGGTTCTGAGAACCCGGGCCGAGCATTTTCGCGGCTTTGCTCGTGAGGGCGATCGCCATTTGGATTTGTGGGAACGGCTCAAAACCACTTTTCGAATGGTGGAGCACGGCGTCACGGAGCTGGGCATTTTTGGATATAACGGAGCCCTCTTCAGTGCCAATCGTTCTCCTCTCCTGACGGGAAATGAACCGAGGGTGAACTGCCACAATGCCGATCTGCTTCAATCCATGCGCTTTTTGACCACCGTGAATCAGGATGGTGCCCTCCAACGGGTTTCTTACGCTGATTTGTCGGTGGAAGAAATCGGCAGCATTTACGAAAGTCTGCTGGATTATGTCCCCCGACTCAGCCATAAGCGCGTGGTGGTGGATGGTCAGGAAATCCCCCCCGAAACATTTTATTTGGACCCGCGCGGCTCGGAGCGCAAAACTACCGGCTCGTATTACACTCATCCCTCTTTGGTTGATCAATTAATCAAGTCAGCCCTAATCCCGGTGATGGAAGACCGCCTGCGACAAGGTGCGCCAGATTATGACTCCGAAACTTTGGCTGAACTGACTCCCTCGCTGCGGGCTGCCGCTGTGGAGGCGATTTTATCCCTGAAAGTGTGTGACCCTGCCGCCGGGTCGGGAGCGTTTTTGATCGCCGCCACCAACACCCTGGCCCTGCACCTGGCCCGTCTGCGGGAAGGCTCTTTGTATCCCTCGGATGGCACCGTCCAACATGCCCGCCGCGATGTGCTGGCAAACTGCATCTACGGCGTAGACCTGAACCCCATGGCCGTGGAGCTGTGCAAGGTCAGCCTGTGGATCAACGCCGCGGTGGGGGATCAGCCGCTCAACTTTTTAGACCATCATATTAAATGCGGCAACTCTTTGGTGGGTGCTACGCCAAAGCTGCTCGAAGAGGGCGTGCCCTATGAGGCTTTTGGTTTGGGACGTTTGGGCGATGACCGGGAAGTGGCTATAAACATTCGCAAACGCAACCGGATGGAAAGAAAGCAATTTGAAAAATCCACTGCTCATCAACCAAACTTGTTCCAGGTCACGGCGTTCATGAAAACGCAGGATGACCTAAAGCGTTGGGCAGAAATCAATGCTCTAGCTGCAACTCACCCCCACGCGGCTAGAGAACGATATGCCAGCTATC
>JAYELX010000359.1:0-2534 GCA_034717875.1 Chloroflexota bacterium
ACGCACGTGTGTGGGGCCTGGGGTAAAAAGTTTCTTATACATTAATACCTCCTGTGTGGATTAGGTGATTAGGATGGAAAACCAAATAGCATGAGTATTTTATGCGGTTTTTTGTGTGGTATCATCTCAATATGCCGGGGCTTACACCGGTATTTTGTCAGCAGATGCGGGGTTAGTTCCCTGCGTTTTTAGATGACACTTACTCTATATTATAAACGACAAACCCAGAATTGTGGTGAGTGTGCAATGGGAATTTGTCCCCGTGCTGGCTCGACACCTGATCATTATGCTAATTCATTCTGCTTCACAATTACTTAGTATCGCCGGGCCGCCCCAACGTGGGCACGCGCTCGGTGAATTAGGCATCATCGAGGATGGTGCTGTGCTGATCGAAAATGATACCATTGCCGCCGTCGGCCCCAGTGATGAGATGCGCGCTATTTACGCTGATGAAGATGAGCTGGACGCATCGGGGCGCGTGGTCATGCCGGGATTTGTGGACCCGCACACCCATGTTGTATGGGCGGGAGATCGCGCCGCTGAGTTCGAAATGCGCCTGCAGGGCAAGACGTATATGGAAATTATGGCAGCCGGTGGGGGCATTATCTCCACGGTGCGGCAGACTCGCTCTGCTTCATTGCAGAGCCTCGTCGCCGAGACGCGCCCGCGTTTGCAGCGCATGTTCGAGCATGGCACCACCACCGCCGAGGTCAAAAGCGGCTACGGGCTGGAAACGGAAACCGAGATCAAAATGCTTCAGGCGGTCTTGACCCTTGATGCCGAGGTTCCGCTCGATCTTGTCCCCACCTTTTTGGGTGCGCATGCTATTCCGCCCGAATATAAAGATGACTCAGATGGTTACACCGACTTGATTTGCGCTGAGATGCTCCCCGCCATCCGAGACTGGTGGCAGAGCCAGTTTCAAGATACCGACATACCAACAGCCCAGCTGCCATTTACCGATGTCTTCTGTGAAACTGGGGCCTTCTCGCTGGGGCAATCCCGGCGGGTGTTGGGGACTGCCCGTGAGTTGGGATTCCCGCTCAAGATTCACGCTGATGAATTCGACAACCTCGGTGGTGCTTCCCTGGCTGCCGAGCTGGGGGCCGCATCCGCCGACCATTTGGTGGTCACCTCACCCGCAGATATCGCCGCTTTGGGAGACTCCGATACTGTTGCCGTATCTCTGCCTTGCACCCCCTTTGGATTAGCCGAAGGCGATTACACTCCCGCGCAAGCGTTTCTCGATGCGGACTGCATATTGGCAATTGCCACCGACATCAATCCCGGTACGGCCTGGTGCGAGAGTGTGCAATTTGCCATCGCCCTGGCCTGCCGCTATCTGAAATTGCCCCCGGCTCAAGCCATCGCCGCCGCCACCATCAACGCCGCGGCCGCAATTGGCCGCGATGATCGAATTGGCTCGATAGAGCCGGGAAAACAAGCCGACTTACTCATCCTCGACGTGCCTGATTATCGTCATTTGGGTTATCGCTTTGGATGCAATCTCGTGCGTACTGTGATTCGGAAGGGGCAAATCTATCCTAAAGAATAAACACCCCCAATCAGGTATAATTTGAACATGGTTATATCACATAATCTCCAACTAGATTTGGACGAAATGGTTCCCATGGACACCATTTACTCCATTGCTGGCTTGATCGTAAAAAAAAATTGACCCAGACAAGATCGTCCTATTTGGTTCCTATGCCTATGGTAAATCTGAACCCTGGAGTGATGTAGACTTGTTGGTAGTCATGGATACGCCTAAAGATGACATCGAAGCTGCTTTAGAAATTTCTCATACCTTATCTCCCCGTTCTTTCCGCATAGATATTCTTGTTCGTTCACAGGAAGAAATAAATCACCGTATTGCTATAGGAGATTGGTTTTTAGAAGAGATTACATCTAAAGGAAAGATGTTTTATGAAAGAGCTGACCAAAGAGTGGGTATTCAAACTTGATCTTACCAAATGAAATTATCTAGACAAAAAGCCCGATCCTGGTATCCCGAAAACGACCCTGTTCACGGATTCGACCACATTTTACGCGTCTATAAAATAGCCGAGCGGTTGGCCGAAGCCGAAGGTGCCGATTTGGAGATTGTGCGTGCCGCGGCGCTGCTTCACGATGTGGATGGTGACCAATCTTCGGCGCGAGAGTCGCATCAACATTCAGCCGCCGCATTTGCCGAGAAAGTTTTACAGGATGAAGGTTGGCCCGATGAGCGCATTCAGGCTGTGGCGCATTGCATCCGGGCGCATCGTTTTCGAGATGATAGAGAGCGGCCCGAAACGTTGGAAGCCCAGGTTGTTTTCGACGCCGATAAACTTGATGCCATTGGTGCTATCGGCGCTGTGCGGGCAATTGGATACGCTATCCTTGCTGGACAATCTTTATACACCCAACCATCCGAGCAATTCCTGCAAAGTGGCAAAAAAGAATCTGGCGAACCACACACTCCCTATCACGAATATATCTTCAAACTCAGCAAACTCAAGCAGCGCATGTACACTTCCACCGGACGCGCTCTG
>JAYELX010000360.1:0-2510 GCA_034717875.1 Chloroflexota bacterium
GAGGGGGGTGGATAGTGAATGTTTATTAATTTGATGCACTCGGCAACCCACCAGCGGGTTCGGCCGTTTGTGCTGCCCGCAAAATTGCCTGTGCAAAAACATCGGCAGCAAAAGCACCCACAATGTTGACGTTGGCCTTGCGCTCTCCCGTGGCTAATGCAAAAATTGTATCGCCATCGACCATCGTGTGAGCGGGTCGAATCGTGCGCGCCAGACCATCTTGTGCCATTTGTGCTACCTTGTTAGTTTCTACTTTATCCAGCCGGGCGTTTGTAGCCACCACCCCTATGACAGTATTGCCCCGGCTGGCGAAACTCAAAGCGGTGCGGCCGATAAAAGTCGTCATCATTTTCAATGTGTCGGCAAAATAACCTGGCCTGCCGATGTGAAGCGGCCCAAAATCGACGGCGCGTGCACCGGCCACGATCTTGCCGCTGGAGGGGTCGATCACATCGCCGAAAGCGTTCACAGCAACGATAGCGCCCACCACAACCCCGCCGCCGATCGCCATGCTGGCAGTGCCAAGGCCCGTTTTCATCGCCTGCCCCATACCCAAAATCTTGCCCACTGTGGCCCCTGTTCCCGCGCCCACGTTCCCTTCGCTGGGAGGCGCATTGCTTGCTTCCAAACAAGCCTGATAACCCATCTCGGCGTCAGGACGCACGTCCGGGTCACCGATGCCTAAATCGAACAAGACGGCCGCGGGCACAATCGGAACACGCGCCACCCCTACATTGAATCCCACCCCCTGCTCCTCCAGGTAGCCAACCACACCGGAGGCAGAATCCAAACCAAAAGCGGAACCCCCAGTGAGCACGATCGCGTGAGCCTTGTCCACCAAATGAAGTGGCCGCAGCGCATCCAACTCGCGCGTTCCCGGTGCCCCTCCGCGTTGATCCACACCTCCAACCGCGCCTTGCGGGCATAAAATCACCGTGCACCCGGTCAGGGCCTCCCCGTTTTGAGCGTGTCCAACCTGAATCCCGGGGACGTCGGTAATAGCATTGTGCGTTTTCATTCAGTCCCCTTTCACGAGTAAGGCAACGACCCGCTCGATGATTTCGGCCGCGACCTCGGCCTTTGTCATTAGCGGGAGTTCTTCGATCTGGCCGTCTGCGTGCAAGAGCGTGACCCGATTGGTATCGACAGCGAAACCTGCATCGCTTGCACCAATGTCATTGGCAGCAATCAAATCTAAACCTTTGGACGATAACTTGGCCCGAGCGTTTGATAAAATATCTTGGGATTCAGCGGCGAAACCAACCAGCACTTTTGGATGCCCGATATTTTTACTCAGTTGTGTGCTGGCTGCCAATATGTCAGCATTTGCTTTTAATTGAATCGACGGAACCCCAGCCCCCTTCTTGATTTTTTGGCTGCTGGTTAGAGCCGGGCGGAAATCGGCTACAGCCGCGGCCATCAGCAGCGCGTCGGCTTGTTGGCAAGCCTGCAATGTGGCGGTTTTCATCTCCTCCGCGCTGCGCACACGCGTGCATTCCACCCCCACCGGGGCAGAAAGATGAGTCGGCCCGCTGATCAGGCTGACATCGGCCCCAGCGTCCAGCGCAGCCTGGGCAAGTGCGAAACCCTGCCGCCCCGATGAGCGATTGCCCAGGAAGCGGATCGGGTCAAGCGGCTCCTGTGTCCCGCCAGCCGTGACCACCACGCGGCGACCTTGCAGCCTTCCACCCCGTGAGAGATGATAGCGCACGTAGCCGAGAATTTCGAGCGGTTCGGTCATGCGCCCTTTGGCACTTAATCCTGAGGCCAAGTGCCCAGCTTCGGGCCCGATCAAAATTGCGCCGCGCTCTTGCAATACGTGCAAGTTCTCTTGTGTAGCGGCATGGCCGAACATGCCCGCATCCATAGCTGGAGCAATCAGCGGTGGATGTTCATAAGCCAGCGCAGTCAGGCAGAGCAGATTATCTGCGCAACCCTGGGCTAGTTTTGCCATCGTGTTGGCTGTGGCTGGAGCTATCAGCAACACATCCGCATGACGAGCCAATTCGACATGCAGAACATGAGCCTGCGCGCTCCACAAATCATCGTCGGTATAGGCACGCTGCCCCGTCACGGATTGGAAGCTGAGGGGCGAGACGAATTTTGCCCCCGCCCCAGTCAAAATAGTGTTCACCCCCGCCCCAGCCTGTGTCAGCTTACTGGCAAGATCAACCGCTTTGTAGGCGGCGATACTGCCCGTCACGCCGAGTATGATTTTAGTTTGTGCGATAGGGTTGTGTGTCATGGTTGTGTTGGTTGAGTTTTCAGGTATGGTTTTTAACGTCTGAGCTTTTATTATAACCCCTCTGGTCATCACTTACCATCTAGCCACCACCCGGCAGCGTTGATGTGTTAAAAAGATACGACGCGCCTACGCTTTTCGTTTTTAAGTAAGCGCGTCGCACCTGATTAGTGTTTCAGCTAACGTTTGCGTAGACATTGTCGGCATTTTTGTGTTCTCCCGTCTCATCAGAACGGCGATTCACATCCAGTTCTGACCAGCGGTAGCA
>JAYELX010000361.1:0-2499 GCA_034717875.1 Chloroflexota bacterium
TTGCCATTACGCAGGACATTGGCATCAGGAGCTGCTAACTCTTTCAAAGCGGCGAGTGACTCCTCGGCGCGGTGTTCCTGAATCACACCCAGCGCAGCGTTCAAAACCACGATGGTCATAATTGCCGCTGCTTCTACCCAATCACCGAGCAGCGCAGAGATGATCGCAGCCCCAATCAGCAGTAGAACCACAAAATCATCGAACTGCGCCAGAAGCATTTGCCACAGCGTCGTTGGTGGGGCTTCTTGCAGCTTGTTAGGCCCGTAGTGTTCCAGGCGATTTTTTGCTTGCTTGGATGTCAAGCCTTCTTTTTGGGAAATACCAAGCTTCTCGATGACTTTCTTCGCAGTCAGAGCGTGCCAATCAACGCGTTCTTGAGGCGGTTTTTGTGTTTGTTCCATTCGAAACTCCGTTTGATATGTTGGGGAAGTGATTAGCAATTCCAGATATAGATTTACTACACCATAAACAAAGTAATTACGCAATTTCTGTTCGCTAATTGTTTTATTACAATAATTCAGAATAGTTGTGGCTCGGTCAGGTACTCCGAGAGTATGCTTCGCGAAGACCGGCCACAGCAAGATTCTCAACAAACATTCTTTACAGAGTATTTACTCTCAGGTGGGGTGCACTTCATTAATATGAGTTGGGGTGGAATTCACCCTGCGTTAGCGCGCCCAACCTTCAAATTGAGAATTGATGGGAAGAGATGGATGTGCTTTGTTAGCTTGCGCTATTATACCGCGCTCAGTCATAGCCGACGAGATGATGGTAGCCTCCATATTTTCCAGGGGTGTTCTGACCTTCATCATAAGCACTGTATACTTTGTCTACCCTGTCTACCCTGTTTACCCCCTACCCGTTATGCAATCGCCCTAACCAAAAACCAAAATTCACTTGCAACCTCTACCCTCACATGCTATAATGCCAGCATTGAATCACCCCCCTTTTTTTCAATTGGAGTCCGAAATCAAATTGGCCGTGTAAATCATTGCCCTACCTGATGTATGTACGGGATGGGGTAACGGTGTTTATCAGGGAAAAAACGCGGTCTGTAGTCATCTCCCCAACAAACGAGAGATAAATATGAATGTATTAGAGCTGGAAAAGATGCCCTTGCTTGAACTGCGTCAAATGGGATTAGACTATGGTATCCCTCGAGCTGCGCACTTTAAAAAAGAGAAACTGATTATACTCATCTGTCAGGCCGATGCAGAGCAGAAAGGGCAAGAAGTTCGTGGCGGCATTTTGGAGATCATGAGCGAAGGCATTGGCTTTTTGCGTTGGGATAACTATAAACCAAGCAACCATGATGTCTATGTCTCGCAGTCTCAAATTCGCCGCTTCAAATTGCGCAACGGAGACATGGTCATCGGCCATGTGCGTCCCCCGCGCGAGTCGGAGCGGCATTATGGCTTGCTTAAAGTCGAGAGTATCAACGGGCTGACCACTGATGAAGCGGTTAGACGGCCTCACTTCGAGCGTTTGATCCCTATTTTCCCGGAGAGGCGTTTTAACTTGGAGACAGAGCGATATCTTTTAGCCACTCGCTTGATCAATTTAGTTACACCCATTGGCCGCGGACAGCGCGGTTTGATTGTATCGCCACCCAAAGCGGGGAAAACAACCATCCTTAAAAATGTGATCAATGCCATCTCGGAAAAAAATCCCGAAGTACACATGATAGTTGCCCTGATCGGTGAACGGCCCGAAGAGGTGACGGATATGGATCGCTCGGTAGACGCAGAAGTAATCGCGTCCACTTTCGATGAACCGGTCTCGTCCCATGTGCGCGTCGCGGAGATGGTCATCGAGAGGTCCAAGCGATTGGTGGAAGCTGGGCGCGATGTTTTCATCGCTATGGACTCGATCACGCGGCTTGCTCGGGCATACAACCTGGTGGTGCGCCCCTCGGGACGGACATTGTCGGGTGGTATTGACCCATCGGCGCTGTACCCACCCAAACGCTTCTTTGGCGCGGCCCGAAATATCGAAGCCGGCGGTTCTTTGACAATTATTGCCACCTGTTTGATCGATACTGGCTCCCGCATGGATGATGTGGTTTATGAGGAATTCAAGGGGACGGGAAATATGGAACTCCATCTTTCGCGGCAGTTACAAGAGCGACGCATCTTCCCGGCCATCGAAATTGCGCGTTCATCCACCCGCCGAGAAGAGATATTACTCGGCCCGGATCTCACCCCACGGGTCTGGTTGATGCGCCGTATGTACGACCAAATGGTAGCTTCTCCACCTCAGGGTGCCGGCATGGACGTTGGAGCGGCTACAGAAGCAATCTTGAAACGTCTCAAGAACACTCAAGATAACCAAGAGTTTTTAATGAAGTTGAACGAATAATCAAGAGTTGTCTTCCCCGAAATCTGTTGAAATCAAGAAAAAAGAAAATCAAGGCTGGTTTTATTGGTTGGCCTGGGTTGTAGCCTGGTTACTTATTACCGTAGCATTATATTTGTGGCTGCAGCGGGGACTAATACCGAG
>JAYELX010000362.1:0-2498 GCA_034717875.1 Chloroflexota bacterium
AGTTTTATAGAGCTGGCTGCGTTTTACTTGAAGGAAGAATATGATGAGAGGTTTCTGCAAATACTGAGAGATTTCGCTGAAGATGACGATGATTTTGCCAGACTTACTGAATACTATGATGGACTTCATGATGCAGCGAGCCGAAAAACATTATTGCTCATGACTCAAAAAAGATTGGGGCTATGGGAATGAACAAAAGTGCAAGTCAAGTGTGTAGAGATATATCTAGCCGTCGGATGATGGCGTTAGCCTTATCCGCGATGGAGCAATTGATCACGATTCAGGCTTTGCGACAAAAAGTGCAACCAAGGATACCCCCAATAGACCTTTCGAAAACACCAATCGATGCCACATCGTGTGAGAGGAAAAGGAAAAAATGAGAGCAAGACAATTTTGGCATACCCGCTGGTTTCACGAATATAAATGGATGCTGCTTGCCGTAATCATCGTGTTCGCTCTGGGGATAAGCCTATTCGTAGGACGCCCAAAGACACCCACAGAGATTGCTAGAAATGCAACAGAGACGATGACGGTCACAGTGACAGCTTCAAGCACCCTTACCCCGACACCGAGACCCACAGACACACCTACGGCAACATCAACGCTGACCCCGACCAATACACCCACCCTGCCGCCCACGATTACACCCACGATCACACCCACGCCCAGGCCTCAGTTTGTGGTCTGGGTCAAAGGTGGCGTACAGGCCAACTTTAGGGACCAGGCGGGGGTCAAGTCCAATGTGCTTATCAAACTTTCCAATGGCGTTATTGTCGAGGGGCTGGGTAAGCAAGAGACCATAGGGGGACGTGATTGGTACAAGGTGCTATCCGCTGCTACCGACGCTCGGCCCGCTGGGTGGATTGCAGCGTCGATGCTGTACCCTGCGCCATCCGAGGCAGTCAGGGCAGTGGAATCTGAGAATGGAGCTAATTTGCGCGTCAAGGCCAACAGCCGTGTCATCGAATGGCTTGGAGATGGCACAGTGGTAATTCCCACTGGCGAAACTCAAGATGTGGGCAGTATTATCTGGGTAGAAGTCGAAACTCTTGACGAACAAACCGGATGGATAGCCGATACACACCTGAGCAGACCAAAAATGCTTACCAGCGAGAGCGAGCAAAACAACATATTGTGCAATAACTACCTCGGATGGATAGCATCGACGCTGGATGATACATCGCTGCCTATCCAGATGGGCGATTACGATGTTTATGCTAATAACACTCTGAAGCTGAACATGGTTTCGGCAGGCATCTTTTCCAGCAGCGAAGTCGATGTCTTTGGCGGCACGGTCGTTGTAGATGAAGTGACGGGGTATTTGTTGAATCCAGTGGGGGAATTGATCGAAGTCCTGGTTTCTGTGGGCGCTCAATTGCCAGATGGTGAGTATGTTGCATTTGTAGACGGACTGACAAATTATCATGATCTCAAAGTTCTATTGCAGCGTGGCGTGCCATTCTCCGCAAGTATTTCGTCGAGCTTCGTCAGTTACAACAATGTCGATTGGCAGCAATGCAGTAACACAAACTATGCCCCGCTAATATGCAGAACGGGGGTTGAGTTGGAGCGTCGATACCCAGACGCTGATGCCGTGCTTCTCTCTGGGGAGAGAATGCCGCCAGGGGCTATTTTGTTCGGATGGGGGATCGAGACGCTTGCTGATGGTCAGAAAGTCGAATTGCCAATGTGCCAGTATATTTCTCCGTCTGACAATGCTGAGAACAATACTGACACAGAGTGTGGGGCGATGAATTTTCCCCACGATGGCCCCCATTATGTATTGGGCGAGACTCCATTTATAGAATTATACGCCTATACGACTGGCGATGTAAAAACGGTGACGTTTCATGATGCCGAGATCGATTTGGCCCGGGTTTATTCGGCTTCGAAGGACGAAGAGCTTCAGGATAATCTCTGGGTTGCCACTGGCGTGACCTATTCCGATGGCACATATCAGGCCATGAACGTCAACGATCATTGGACATCTCACGCAGAAGCTGTAGCGGAGTTCGAGAGGCCCTGTCAGCAAATACATTTATCTGTGTTTGGTTTTATCCACGGCGGTCAACAATTGGCCTGGGAAGATTGTCCTGCCTGGCAGGCTTTCAACCCAGACAATATCTGTGAGTTGGGCCTTGATCTCAAGATGGATGCTAAAGGCAGGTCTACGGAGTTTATCAAGACGGGCCTTATCCCGTATGAGGATTGGTTCCTTTTCGGCTGGAGCATAGAGCTATAGGAGAAAAATACTTTGAGAAAAAGAACATCTACTATTATTCTAATCGTGGTGTTATTTATGGTGATTGCTTGGTTGACAGCTTGCACGCAGACCATGGAAACCAATGTTCCCTCGACCGAGGAAACAAAACCAACAATAGACATATCCAATTTTGAAACCCCAGAAAAATCAAATGCTTCAGTGGATATTGCCAAGACTGTCGTTACCAAAACTGTCGACATCGAAGCGCAAGGTAGGCAGCTACCAACTGAGACAG
>JAYELX010000363.1:0-2495 GCA_034717875.1 Chloroflexota bacterium
AGCTCTTCAGGGATAACCTTCTCGTAGTCGGGAAATTCTCCATTGAGCGTCAGCGTTGTCAATTCCACATTGCCGCCCCGAAACACCACGGCACTATCCCCCACAAAGGAAATCTGGACCGTTTCATCCCCGATAATGCGGGCCAGCTTTTTCATGGATGTGACTGGGATGATAGCTTTGACCGCGTGTTTCGGATCAATGTCTACCGCCTGCTCAGTCTGAGCGAGACGAAGTCCATCAAGTGCTACCATCGTGAGTTCAGAGTCAAGTAATTTGATGAGTACGCCCGTAAGCATCGGGCGGGTGGTATCTGAAGATGCAGCAAAAGCAACCTTCTGAATCATGTCTTGAAGTTTTTTACCCGATACTTCGATTGAGGTATCAGTGTCATCAGCCACTCGCTCTGGCGGGAACTCGCTGGCCTCGATTCCCTTGATTTTCCCTTTAGTAATTGCATCTCTGATGTCCAGCGTCTCTTTCGAGTTTAGGTGCATAACTATCTGCCCCCCCATCGTGCCCACCAGATCGGATAGTGTCTTATAAGGGGTCGTGGTGGCGAACCCCTTCCCAACACGCGCACCCAGCGAGACCGATATCCGCACTTCCAGGTCTGAGGCAGTCAGCCTCAGACGGTTGCTGGAAGCGTCGGCTTCCAGCAACACGTTACTCAGCACAGGTAACACTGTGCCGCTGCCCACGGCGTATGAAACCGTGTGCAGACCATACTGTAAGTTTTCCTGTAGTATGTTAGTCTTCTTCATGACTATTGCTCCTTTTTATGGGTATGGGTATATGGGTATGACCCCTCGACCTGGTCGTACACGCGTCCAGTATTGGGAGGATCGTCGTACCCAGTGATGAATTTGACATATTCTTTGGCGTGCTCATAATCGTTGAAGCCGCAGTCGGTGGCGTAGCGGCCGTGCTTTGATTTGAACTCACATAGATAACGATGAACAAACTTCTTTTTATCTTTAGGCATTTCGTCTCCTATAAAAAAACGACCGCCCCAGCACAAGGCGCCGAGGCGGTCGTCACAAATGGTTTGAATAGATTGGATTGTACGGCTAGCTAGAAGGGAATGTCCTCCTCAACGGGGCCAGTAGACGCATTAGCAGCGGGGGCAGATTGGGCTGCTGCATCACGAGATGAAAGGAACAATACGCTCTGGGCCGTGATCTCGAAGGACGCCCGTGGTTGACCATCATTGCCCGTCCAGATACGCGGCCCGCCAGTTGCGGGGTCTGCGTTCAAGCGGCCTTCCACCCGAACCAATTTCCCCTTTTTCAGATATTGATTACAGGTTTCTGCCTGTCGCCCCCAGACCGTAATGCGAAACCAGACGGTTTCTTCTACTTTCTCTCCGTCTGATTTTGTATATTTACGATTGGCTGCTACCGAAAAATTGGTGACGGTTTTGCCATTTTGGGTATAGCGCATTTCGGGATCACCGCCGAGATTGCCGATAATTGTAATTTTGTGGAACATGGATTTACTCCTTTTTGGTTTAGATTGAATTTGAATGGAATAAAGTGGCTCGTCTCACAGCCCGAGCCAGTGATTGTTATAGTGAGACTGCGCGGAGCAGGGCGGTTAGAAAGTTATTGGGTTTTATGCGGGTACAGCACCTCCATTTCGTTTTCTTTTTAACCAGGCTCGTAAAATAGAGCGGCTTTTGGGGGACGTATAGGCGTGAATACTGCGGAAGTCTTCGAACGCTTTGACTTCAATAGCATTATTCATATCGACTGTGGCTCCATCGCGGTAAGTCAACCCATCGTCGTCTTCATCAGCTTCGATGGTTTCAGGCTCTGACGATTCTTGCAACGCAGGCGGCCCAGGTTGCGGGTCTGATTCTTGCGGCTGGGAGTTTTCGCGCCCAGCCCAGGCTTCGATCTCGCTTTGACGTTCAAGTATGGCCCAGCCCAGTTCTTGAGAGCATCTGCTTTCCTGATTTGTGGGGAAATGAAAGCGGGTCACGTACGACCCTTTGATTTTTTCGACATCCCCCGCAGCACACATCATGGCCAAAATGTACGGCTTCGCTTTGAGCTGGTATTTGGCTGCTTTCCTGTGCTGCTTGAACGCATTCGATAGCGACTGGCTGGCCAATCCTTTAGCGGCTAAAAGTACATACTGGCCGTTATGAGCGACGCCGATGACGTTGGTCTTGCTTCTTGCCCCCTCTTGATATCCGTTGATAACCACTTCATTGCCAGGATCCCCCATCACCCACCAAATCCGCATCTCGATAGGAAAAATATTTAGTGCTTTAGCCGCGAAACCATGTACACGTTTTCCCGATGGACGAACAAGGTCGACGGGGACGAACTCAGCAAAAGTCGGCTGGGTTTCGGTCTCGACAAAAAACCCGCCGGTATCATGCTCCCAATCCAACATTGTAGGAAGGGGCACGGTTTGAACAACCAGAGCATCCTGGAATGGATACTCTTTGGGAGATAATGCAAATGGATTTCCTTGTTTTTGTTTTCTTG
>JAYELX010000364.1:0-2485 GCA_034717875.1 Chloroflexota bacterium
TTGCGATTTTGGAATCACGAAGTGTTGAAGAAGACCGATGCTGTTTTGGAAACCATTTTGTATGAGTTGACTTTTGCTTTTTCACCTCGCCCTAATTCTCTCTTCCCTCACCCTAACCCTCTCCCACGGGGAGAGGGGACAAGACTCCCCTCTCCCCGTGGGAGAGGGGCTGGGGGTGAGGGAGGACACAAAGCGACTTCTCTTCCCCCTCACCCTAACCCTCTCCCAAAGGGAGAGGGAACTCGACTCCCCTCTCCCTGTGGGAGAGGGGCTGGGGGTGAGGGAGTCAGGGGTGAGGGAGTCGGGGGTGAGGGAGCTGGGGGTGAGAATGCCTGGTCTTTGGCCGACTTCTGGATTTACGCCCGCCTGCAAAATTTGATCCGCGATGTGGAACGATTGTTTGGCAATCATCAATACGGCGAGGCCGGACGCCAGATTTATGATTTCTTTTGGAATGAATTTGCCGATTGGTATATTGAAATCGCTAAATTGCAATTTGATGCCGGCGGCGACAGGGCCTTCCAAACAGTCCAAATGTTGGTGCACGTGCTGGATATGAGTCTGCGCTTGCTGCATCCTTTCATTCCATTTGTGACCGAGGAACTCTGGCAGCACCTCAAAGAGGATTGCATTGATTGTGGCGCCGATTTTGGCCCCAAGCAGGGCTGGCCCGGGGCGTTGATTGTGGCTCCCTGGCCTGAACCCTGCCCCGAACAAGATTGGGAATCTGCAAAGGTGGCTGATTTTGAATTGGTGCAAAATTTGGTGCGGGCTATCCGTAATCTGCGCGCTGAGAAGAGAGTGAAGCATGGCCGCCGCATCCCGGTGATCTTCGCTGCGGGTGAATATGCCCACATCATCGAGGCGCAAGCTGATACGATTTCAGCAATGGCAAAATTGGACCAATCCCGAATCGCCATTCACAAAACTCTGGAAGAAAAGCCAGAAGGTAGTGTGGCATTGGTGGTCGGCCCGGTGGAAATCTATCTCCCACTCGCTGGGCTTGTGGATATCGAAGAAGAGCGCACCCGACTGAAGAGGTCGCTTGTTGAGACTGAGGGCCAAATCGAACGCTTGACACACTTGATCAACAGCCCCTTCTCAGAAAAAGCTCCGTCCGAAGTGGTGAAGAAAGAGAGCCACAAGCTGGAAAACTACAAAGACACTGCGGTAAAATTAAAATCACAGTTGGAAGAGTTGGATTAAGATGAATGACATAGTTACGTTGAGATATAATTAATTAGATTATATGAGAACAGTTCGAAGTAACTCATTTCTGTATTAGTGCAAATCCAGATGTAATAATAGAATGCGGTAGAAATAAAGAGGAAAATCTTAATGTTAAATTCATTTTTCAAACCAGCCTCGGTGGCGGTGATAGGCGCATCGCGAAGCCCGGAAAAGCTGGGCTATGCGGTGCTAAAAAACTTGGTCGAAGGCGGATATGCCCAGCAAGGATCAGTTTATCCGATCAACCCCAAAGCAGATGAGATTTTAGGGCATCAGGCTTATGCATCAGTTTTAGACGTGCCAGATTTCATCGAGTTAGCCGTGATTGTGATCCCTTATCCGTACGTTCCCGACGCATTGCGTGTCTGCGGCAAAAAGGAGATTCCCGCGGTAATAGTGATCAGCGCCGGTTTCCGTGAGGCGGGTAGGGAAGGGGTGGAGCGTGAGGCGGAAGTGATAGAGGTCGCCAAAGAATATGATATTCGCTTGATCGGGCCGAATTGTTTGGGCGTGATCGACACGAATACTCCACTCAACG
Source organism: Chloroflexota bacterium (assembly GCA_034717875.1). GTDB lineage: Bacteria > Chloroflexota > Anaerolineae > Anaerolineales > UBA11858 > JAYELX01. The sequence goes on from JAYELX010000364.1 coordinate 1,769, forward strand.
CCTCTTTCTCCGCCGGAACTCCGCCAAGTGGGCCGATGGGCTTCATGTCCCAATCGGGCGCATTGGGTACAGCCATTTTGGATTGGGCCCAGGCAGGGCGTTTGGGGTTGTCAAAATTTGTGAGTTTGGGCAACAAGGCTGATGTCAACGAGGTAGACCTGATGCAAGCCTGGGATAAAGACCCTGACACCAAAGTGATATTAATGTACAGCGAGGGCTTGCCAAATGGGCAGGAATTTATCAAAGTAGCCCATGAGGTGACCAGGCATAAGCCGGTTGTTGCCATCAAATCGGGCGTGACTCAATCGGGTTCGCGCGCTGTTTCTTCGCACACGGGTTCACTGGCCGGATCTGAGCAAGCTTATCAGGCCGCTTTTCGTCAAGCCGGAGTGCTGCGTGCTGAAACAATGGAAGACCTTTTTGACATGGCTTTAGCATTGGGATACCAACCCCCATTGGAGGGTGACCGCATCGGCATCGTCACCAACGCTGGGGGCCCGGGTATCCTGGCTACCGACGCACTGGAACGGAGCGGGATGAAACTAGCGCGTTTCGAGTTGGAGACACTCCAGGCTTTGGAGCAATTTTTACCCGATGCATCCAGCGCAGCCAACCCAGTGGATGTGCTGGGTGACGCCCTCGCTGACCGCTATCGCTTCGCACTGGAAAAAGTCGCTGCTGATCCCAACGTGGATGGCATTCTGGTGGTACTCACGC
>JAYELX010000365.1:0-1927 GCA_034717875.1 Chloroflexota bacterium
AAACAAGTATAAATATAAAGAAAGGAAACATAATGCCAAAACGAACATATCAACCTAAGAAGCGACACAGAATCCGTACACATGGTTTTCGTGCCCGTATGAAAACTCGAGGCGGCCGTAACGTTCTCAAACGACGCCGCAAAAAAGGTCGTCAGCGACTCGCTCCAAAAATGAACAATCACGTCAAAAAGACGAACTGGAAATACTAAGGCAAAGGGGTGAAGCGCAAATTTCGATTGACTAGCTCAATGGATTTTAAACGAGTGCGGCGTTCTGGAAAATCGCACGCCCACCCGCTTGTTGTGTTAGTCTATCTTCCCAACGCACTTCACAAGTCAAGATTTGGTATATCCGCCGGGCGATATGTCGGCAACGCAGTATGCCGCAATCGGGCCAAACGACAAATCCGAGAAAGCATCCGGCCTCTCATTAGCACAATCTCCCCTGGTTGGGACATTGTTCTGATTGCACGAAGCGATATCACCAAAGCAACCTTTAATCAAATCGAGTCAGCAATTCACTCCTTACTCGAACGGGCTGACCTTCTCAATAACTAAAACCAATGTCCACTAATATTCGACACGAAACAATCGGGCCGCTGAAACGCGATGGTCATACTCATCAAATAGAACCGCGTTTAATAGATATCCCTCTTAGACTAAAATACATTCCCCGATTACCATTACTGGCTTTAATACGCCTTTATCAGTTGACATTTTCGCGTGCCTTGCCAGCCAACACATGCAGGTTTTATCCATCCTGCTCCCACTACGGGTATCGAGCCATCTATAAATATGGTCTAATCAAAGGCAGTCTGATGGCTGCGTGGCGAGTTCTGCGCTGCAACCCATTCAACCCAGGAGGCCTTGATCCGGTTCCATAAGCAATATTGGACATTGAAAAACACATGAAATTTATACGTATTATCCTAATCATTCTAGCTACCCTTCTTATCACTGCTACGCTGAGTGCCTGCACCGGCAGGCGGAGATTAGTCGCATCAGGTTGGGCCGGCGTGACTACCGATGCTGAGAGCGCATACATGGCCTATAACAACCACGTTTATGCAATCGATCTCGCCAATGGTAACGAGCGTTGGCGCTACCCTGCTGAACCTGACACAAACATCACCTTCTTCGCGCCCCCGGCGTTGACAAGCGATGGACAATTGATAGTCGGCGGATACGACAGCGTTCTATACAGTCTAAATCCCAAAAACGGTCAAGTCAATTGGAAATACAAAGAAGCAACTGGCCGCTTTATCGCTGGGCCGTTGGTAACCGAAAGCGGAATTTTCGCCCCGTCCACTGATCAAAACGTCTACGCCGTAGATTTCGACAATCAACCATTATGGAATCCCTTTCCTACCGAGAAAGAGATATGGGCTAGCCCAACTGCTGACCCCGAATGTGAATGCATCTATGTTTCATCTATGGATCACCATGTCTATGCCATAGATGCCCAAAATGGTTCCGAGATCTGGAAAACAGAAAACCTGGGCGGTTCCATAGTAGGAACACCTGCGTTAAGCTCAGATCAGGTACTATACATCGGCAGCATTGCAAAGGAAATGGTTGCATTGGATACCAAAGACGGTAGTGAACTTTGGCGATTCCCTACGGAAGATTGGGTTTGGGCAGGGCCAGCCATCAGCGAAGATATGCTCTTTTTCGGAGACCTTAGCGGCACATTCTATGCCTTAAACCGACAAAGCAGCGAGTTAGTTTGGAAAATCCAGCCGGGCGGGTCTATCGTTGGTACGCCGCTGGTCACTGATGATGCAATTTACTTTACCAACGAGGATGGCGCCTTGATCTCGGTCTCGCCAGAAGGGACTATCCGATGGCAGGAAAACTTTGACGGAAACACTTACACCGCCCCCGCAGCAGCAGGTGACCTGATCCTGGTTTCGACATCCCAACCTGAG
>JAYELX010000365.1:2027-12723 GCA_034717875.1 Chloroflexota bacterium
GGATGGCGCCTTGATCTCGGTCTCGCCAGAAGGGACTATCCGATGGCAGGAAAACTTTGACGGAAACACTTACACCGCCCCCGCAGCAGCAGGTGACCTGATCCTGGTTTCGACATCCCAACCTGAGACTTTACTTGTAGCCCTAAACGCCAATGGCACTCGAAAATGGGCTTTCGGTGAAGCAGAAGAAAAATAAGCAATTGAAGATCGGAATGATATTCCGACGACATCAAGTAATAATCACCTTATGCGTAATATATTTGTTGCGACAGAAGTATCATCTCAATACTTGGATGGACTCGGTCAGGAGACCGGTCACAGCCAGGTGATTGTATGTCGGAACGCTTTGCGCGCCTTCGGCGATGATATTCCGACAAAATTATTAAAAATTACCCCAGAAAACGGAAAATAAAATATGTGGGATTCCTTCATCAGCATAATGATCAATATCCTGCTCTACATCTACGGATTTGTAGGGCAAAACTTTGGCTTTGCCATTATCTTGTTCACCATACTAATACGGCTCATACTCTTCCCGCTTAGCTCACAGCAAGTAAAACAGAGTAAAGCCATGCAGGACATGCAAAAATCCAAGAAATGGAAAGATATCCAAGAAAAGTTCAAAGATGATAAAGAAACACTATCCAAGAAACAAATGGAACTGTACAAAGAAATGGGTGTCAATCCGCTTGGTTCCTGCCTGCCCACCCTGGTTCAATTTCCTATTATCATTGGCCTGTACCAAGCCATCATTCGAGCGTTGGCAGTCAGCCCGTTGCAATTGCTGAATCTCTCTCATCACATCAGCGATGGAGCCAACCTCATTCCCATCAACAATTATTTCTTATGGTTAGATCTCAGCATCCCCGAGAAAGACTTCGGTCTCTCGATCGCAGGATTTGGTGTCCCCATCCTGGCTGTCATCGTGGTCATCACCAGCTACTTACAAACCAAATTGATGTCAACACCGACGAGTGGCGGCAGCGATCAAAGCGCCCAGATGGGCAAAGCCATGGGTCTATATATGCCTATTTTCATGGGCTGGCTGGCCTATAGCTTCTCTTCTGGTCTGGCACTCTACTTCGTTGTAAGCAACCTAAGCACAATGTTGCAATACGCACTCATGGGACAGCTCGATTGGCGCAGTCTTCTCCCTGGCAAAACAAACACCTGGATTGGAGGAAAAAAATGACCGACAGCCGCGCAACTTTGGAAACCATAGCACCTACAGTAGAAGAAGCAATCGAAAAAGGGTTGAACGAATTAGGACTATCTCAAGAAGATGTTAATGTGAAAGTCTTGGACGAGGGCAGCTCTGGTCTTCTTGGACTAGGTTCCCGACAAGCCCGCATCATGCTTATCGTCAATCACGAAGAAGCTGAACCTACCCCGGAAGAGGATACAGATTCATCGACAGACTCTGCTGATGAAGACTACCTTATCAACCTGGCCAGTGGAACCATCAGCGACTTGCTGGCAAAAATGAAATTAGACAATGCTGAAATAGACACTTACCTGGGCGAGCCTTACGGTCCTTACAACCGAGTCCCCGTACACGTAGATATCCACGGAGACGATTTAAGTATCCTCATCGGACACAGAGGAAAAACGCTCAACGCCCTGCAATACATCGGCAAATTGATCCTGGGCAAGGAATTAGAGCAGTCTGTGCCACTGGTCATTGATGTAGAAGGTTATCGTGACCGCCGCGAGCAGCAAATCCGCCGAATGGCGAACCAAGTCGCCAACCAGGTCATTCGAGCCAAGCATAAGAAATCGTTAGAGCCTATGCCAGCAAACGAACGCAGATTCGCACATATCGAGCTGGAAGGTAATCCCAAGGTCTATACCGAAAGCACTGGCAGCGGACGTCATCGCAAAGTGATCATCTACCCTCAGAATTAAGTACGCTATCATGAATCAAGGAAGGCCCGGTCTTTGCTAAAGGCCGGGTCTTTGCTTTAAAACCACCACTTTCAGGTATAATTCAGACATGCTCACTCCGTCCCACTATCCCCCCATTGATTACCTTGTGATCGGGCACATTACCATTGACCTGACGTCCAAAGGGCTGCGGCTAGGAGGCACTGCCACATACGCGGCGCTGACTGCACAAGCCCTGGGATTGCGAGTGGGTATCGTCACCATCTGGGGAGAAGAAATTCCCTTGGGCCCATTGAGCAATACATCCATCGCTGGAATCACCACAAAACAAAGCACCACCTTCGAAAATATCCAAACCCACAATGGTCGTGTCCAGATACTCCACCATCTGGCTCCACCTATCGATTTCGAACTCGTCCCCAAATCTTGGCAGGATACTCCCATCATTCATCTAGGACCTATCGCTCAAGAAGTCAAGCCAATCCTAGCCCAACAATTTCCCAAATCATCAATTTACACAACCGCCCAGGGCTGGCTCCGGGATTGGGACGAAAGCGGGCGCGTTCATCTCGCTGAATGGGATCAGGCCTCTCTCGTACTCGAACGAAGCGATGCCACCATCCTCAGCAACGAAGATATCGACGGCAACAAAGACCGCATCGAGGAAATGGCCGCCTCCAGCAAGATGCTCGTAATCACCGAAGGAGCAAGAGGAGCCCGCATCCACTGGAGAGGCACATCCCGCAACCTGCCGGCACCCAACGTTCGAGAGATTGACGCGACGGGGGCGGGTGATATCTTCGCAGCAACGTTTTTCATCCACCTTCACCAGCACGGAAACCCCTGGAACGCCGCTGCACATGCCAATCAACTGGCGGCCCAATCTGTAACACAAATTGGGCTTAACAGCATCCCAAAAGTACGAACCAGGCAGCTTGCAAGGTGAATATCACAAATCGAATCTTGAACCATCCAGAACTATTTCTGGTTAATTTATCAACATCAAAGGTACAATCATCCATGGGCTTCATTTACGCAATCGCTAATCAAAAAGGGGGTGTGGGAAAAACCACCACCGCCATCAACTTGTGCGCATATCTGGCCAAAAACGACAAAAGCGTATTACTTGTGGACATAGATCCTCAAGCCAATGCGACTTCATCTGTGGGAATTGATAAACGCACCGTCAAGGGCGGCACGTATGAAACTCTGCTAGAAATTACGCCAGCCGACGAGCAGATACTGCACAACCCACAGCTAAAAATGGATCTGCTTCCGTCTTCGCTGGCATTGGCGGGGGCCAACGTTGAACTGGTCAACGAAATTGGCCGTGAGGCGCGCTTGAAATTGGCGATCGAACCGCTCGTTGACCATTATGATTATATCCTGATTGATTGCCCTCCCTCGCTGGGGCTCCTGACGCTCAATGGTCTGGTAGCCGCATCCAACGGCGTAATCATTCCTGTCCAATGCGAATATCTGGCTCTGGAAGGCTTAGGACAACTCATCCAAACGTTGAAGCGCGTGCGAGACGCGATCTCGCCCAATTTGCGCGTGCGCGGCGTGGTGCTGACAATGTTCGATTCACGCACGAATTTAGCCAATGATGTAGTCAAAGAAGTGCGTAGCTTTTTTCCCAGCCAGGTATTTGATGCCGTCATACCTCGCAGTATCCGCCTGGCCGAAGCGCCATCCTACGGTATCCCCATTTCGGTCCATGCTCCCAATTCATCAGGAGCGAAAGCATACAAAGCACTAACTCAGGAATTACTGAAAACTGACGAGCATCACCTCAGTGATTCGGAGTTTAGAAGTTGAACTTTTACACCGAAGGCACACACGGTGTTGCCCATAGAGCACGCCAGATGGGCGCACATCGTATAGCAAAGCACACCCACTTTAGATCACGCAAGGCGAAGCGACATCCCAGGTAAAATACCAAAAAGCTCAACTTTTCCCCTGTTTTTTTGGGGATGGTTCATATGGAAAGGAAATTAAGGTTAAACTTGCTCCGAAGGAGTACTCTTCGAGTAATAGAGCAAACGCCGGTCGAGTGAATTCGGAGCGAGCTTTGCGTGCCGTTGGCAAGCGGAGAATTTGTATCGAGACCAAGTTTGCGGGTTATTGCGCCGAAGGCATCCCTTGCGGGAAGGGAATATTGCTGTATTAGGCCGCTAGGTCTCGATACATTTTCGGTCGCTGTGCGTGCTTCGCAAAACTACAGCGAGCGCTTTGCGTGCCTTGCTTTGCGTGCCTTGCTTTGCATGCCTTGCTTTGCATGCCTTGCTTTGCATGCCTACGGCAACGGCAAAGGCAACGGCAACACTCAACCGGCGCTGAGATATTTTACAAAAAGTGTTACCTTAACCGTGAACCACCCCGTTTTTTGAAAAGATACGCTGACGAAGGATAAATCTCATTTCGAATATTTACGATACAAACAAGGTGTTAATATGGCTCAAAAACGTCCCGGACTCGGCAAAGGATTAGACGCCCTGATCCCCTTAACAGAAAAATCCAAAGCGACATCTTCGGGGATAGATGAAATATCTATCGAAAATATCTCCCCAAACCCTCAACAACCACGCGCCAACTTCGACCCTCAGGGTATCTCTGAGTTGGCTGCTTCCATCCGAGAGCATGGCATCATCCAACCAATAATCGTCACACAAAGTGACCCGCCTGGCACGTACACTCTCATTGCCGGGGAACGTCGCCTACTGGCCGCAAAAGAAGCCCAACTCCAAACTATACCTGTGGTTTTACGCCAGGCCAGCGACCAGGATCGCCTGGAAATTGCTTTGATCGAAAACGTACAACGCGCCGACCTCAGCCCCTTGGAAACCGCCGATGCGTATCAACGTTTAGCTGATGATTTCGGCCTTTCCCACGGTGAAATCGCCGAGAGAGTGGGCAAGAGCCGCGTATCCATCACCAACACCCTGCGCCTGCTCAATCTACCGCCAAGCATCAGACAAGCCCTGGTCGAAAAGAAAATCAGCGAGGGGCACGCCCGCGCCCTGTTAGGGCTTCCCAACTCGCAAAGCCAGGCAGCGGCCTTGCAAACAGTCATCGCCAAGAATTTGAACGTCCGTCAAACAGAGGCTCTGGTGCGCAAGTTGACAGGAGAAAAACCCAAACCAACCCCCAAACCCGCCCCAACTCCCGAAATTATGGCGATAGAAGAACAGTTACGCGCTACACTGGGCACCAAAGTTAAACTTAAACATGGAGAAAAAGGGGGAACCATCACGATTCATTATTATTCCAATGAAGAGCTAGATGCCCTGATCGACAAATTTTCATAACCGTTCACTCCCCACCACGGGGCCCTCGAATAAATTCGAGGCTGCTGTGCAAAATCCCACCTTCGTGGGATTTGCAAAGCAGATGTGCTCATTATCTTGATCAATCAACTCCAATACTCTTTCTGGTTTTCCTTCAATCGCTTCACAATCGTGCGCACATCTTGATCGCTCTCACGAGAACACACAAGCAAAGCATCGTCAGTATCAACAATGATCAAATCATCAATATCAATGGTTGCTATCAATCGTTTTTTCCCAAATATCAGCGTTCCTGTAGTATCAATCCCAATATGATTACCGACGACGACATTAGTATTTTCATCAATAGGCAATAATTCAAACAAGTTGTTCCAATTACCCACGTCCGTCCACCCGATTTCCACAGGGAAGACAACCACCTGGCGTGCGCCTTCCATCACTCCGTAATCAATCGTTTGTTTAGCAACTTGCGGCCAGATTCGCTTGAGAACGGCTTCATAATTGGGGGTACCCAGCGATTGCTGAACTTCGCATAATTGGGCATAAAATTCTGGCATCTGGCGTTCGAATTCTTCCAAAATACGCGCTACCTTCCAAATGAACATGCCGCTGTTCCAGGAATATTCTCCGTTCCTAAACATCTGTTGGGCTGTCTGCGCGTCAGGTTTCTCGATGAAGTCTCGAACAGCATAAAAATCAAAGCCTCTCTTTTCTCCCAAGATAGCACCTTGATGAATATAACCAAACCCTGTTGAAGCAAATGTAGGTTGAATGCCCAGCGTTACCAGGCTGCCATCATCTGCAACCTTTCCCGCAGCCGTAAGAGCATCACAAAAATGATCCGTATCGGTGATAAAGTGGTCAGCGGTGAGCAAAGCCATGCTGGCTCGGGAATCACTATGTGCTAAATGAATAGCCGTCAACCCAATAGCAGGAGCAGTACCGCGGCCTTCGGTTTCAATGATAAAGTTCTCGATCGGCAATTCAGGCACTTGTTCACTCAAAATGTCCGCTTGCTCCTCGCTTGTAACCACAAATATCCGCTCCGAGGGGAATACCGGCTCGATTCGTTCGACGGCATATTGAAACATAGTTCGATCTCCCACCAGCTTGAGTGCCTGCTTGGGAGAAGTCCGACGGCTGAGGGGCCAAAGCCGAGACCCAGAACCACCTGCCATAATCACAGCATAATACATAAATCACTCCTTTATTTTCTAATAAAACCAGAAACTAAATTATAGCTTAACCTATCTGTACCGCTCGGTCGAGACACCTTCACTATCCGCGTTTAGTCAATTTTGAAATGCCAAATGCGATTACCCTTAATTACACTAAAATACCCCTTGACGTAAAATATATTCGCTATTATACTACTTGCTTGTAAGGATGCCAGAAAGTTTTCGTTGGAATACGTGAAAAGACAACAGCTCAAGGCTTCATCCTTGAGTTGTTTTTGTTTGACCTTCCGATGGAACTATCAAGCTCCTTAAACTAAAACAAGATCTATTTTTCAAAAGGAGTAAAAGAATGTCTGAACGAATCACCGGTACGGTCAAATGGTTCAATGGTAGTAAAGGTTACGGATTTATTGAGCGCGAGGGTGGAGAAGATGTCTTCGTCCATTACTCAGCCATACAATCTGAGGGATTTCGCAACCTTGATGAAGGCCAACGGGTAGAATTTACCGTTGAGCAAGGTGAGAAAGGCCCACAGGCAACAAACGTTATCGCGTTATAACCCTGTAGCTAAAACACAAAAAGCCCCACCTGGTTTCATGGTGGGGCTTTTTTTAATGTCTTCTTGGAAGGCTTGAAAAATAGAGTAGAAGAGCAAAGCAATCTTATATGTAAAATAACAACCAGTAATCGCCGAGGTTGCGGAGCATACCTCTAGCATCCCGACCAAGGCATGTAGAGAACGGACTTAGACGGCTGCATTGCTGCGTCGGGAGACCGGCCACATCCCCAAATATTGAGATGATAATCATGGAGGTATTAATATGGTAAATCTGAAGAAAAAGAAGGGTGTTATTGGTATTCTTACCGGGGGCGGTGATGTTCCAGGTCTGAACCCGGCTATTCGAGCAGTTACTATTCGAGCAAGTCGTGAAGGGTACCAAGTTATAGGTTTAAGGCGTGGTTGGGCGGGCATTACGGAAATTATTCGCGACAAGAAAGCGGATAATTCTAACAACTACGAGATATTATCGGAAGAAATCGTCAACAAGACGGGAAGAACCGGTGGTACTTTCCTGCATACTTCCCGAACACGGCCAAGCTATGTTCCTAAAGCCGATGTCCCCAAACATCTCAAAGATAAATATAACGACGAGATGAATGATCTCACCCCCGAAGTCCTGAAGAATCTCGATTTTTTAGGCATTGATTATTTGATTCCCATGGGTGGTGATGACACCCTCAGCTATAGTGTTCATCTTTATCAAAAAGGCGTCAAGATGATCGCTATTCCAAAGACAATGGATAATGATGTTCCCGGTACTGATTACTGCATCGGATTCAGCACTTGTGTGACTCGTACGATCGAGATGACCAATAAGCTCCGCACCACTGCGGGTTCCCACGAGAGATTCTTAGTTCTGGAAGTTTTCGGACGTTATGCAGGGTTTACGGCCATGTTGCCTACAATGGCCGGTGCTGCAAACCGCTGCGTGATCCCCGAGTACGAATTCGATATTGAACTCTTGACCGAACTTCTCGCCTATGATCGCTCCAAGAATCCTAGTCGATACTCGATTGTTTTGGTTTCCGAGGGCGCTATGTTCAGGGGTGGAGAAATGACATTCAAGGATTCCACCACTGATGCTTATGGACATAAGAAATTGGGCGGCATTGGAGAGTTGGTTTCCGAAGAGTTGAAAACTCGTTCCCCAAAATATAACAACAACAACTCCATCAATGTCATCAATCAAAAATTGGGGTATCTGGTGCGTGGTGGTGACCCTGATGCTATTGACTCGATTGTGCCGATGGCTTACGGTAACCTGTCGCTGGATTTGATCTTGAAAGGCGTTCACGGCCGCTTAGTCGTTTTGAAGAATGGCCGCTATGACAATGTCCCCCTTGAGATAGTTGTCAGCAAAAGTAAAGTCATTGATATAGACAAACATTACAACATCGAGCGTCTGCGTCCACGTTACAAGCGTTTTTTGATGAAGCCTCTCTTCATCATGACAAGCGAGCTGGATTAATGTTTAACACAGAGACGGATTGGTAACCTTGACAGTTTTCCGTGCTTTGGTAAACTTACTCCCATCATGACGATGTTTTCCTTCTCACCAACCCCCGTCCCTAGCAGCCGCAAGCCGCGATAGGCTTTTGGTCTTTTGGGATTGGTTGGAATGAAGTTCTGCCAACATGAATCGCCCTCTGGACTGCAAAGCCAGAGGGTTTTTTATATGCTATTCGCTGGCAAACAGTTACCAATCTACCAACATACCAACCTACAGGAGTCACCTATGAGAATGTCCAAACTCTTCAGTCAAACTTTACGCCAAGCCCCGGCGGGTGCCAAAATACCCAGCCATATACTCCTCGAGCGGGCCGGCTTCATCCGTCAATTAGCGGCGGGAATTTATACCGCCATGCCTTTAGCCAAACGCTCACTGACCAAAGTGGAAAATATCATGCGCGCTGAGATCAACGCCATCGGCGGGCAAGAAATGGCTATGCCAGTGATACATCCCGCCGAAATCTGGCAAGAAACCGAACGTTGGTATCAAATCGGTTCCGAGATGGGGCGATTCAAGGATAAAAACGAGCGCGACATGGTCTTGGCCATGACTCATGAGGAAGTAGTGGCAGACTTGACTCGCAATGAGATTCACTCCTACCGCCAACTCCCGATTCTGATTTATCACATCCAAACAAAATGGCGCGATGACCCCCGCCCGCGCGCAGGCCTGATCCGCGTTCGTGAGTTCACTATGAAGGACAGCTACTCTCTGGATGTCGATTGGGAAGGCCTCGACGGGCAGTATCGCAACCATTATCAGGCCTATTTCAACATTTTCCATCGCTGCGGTATCCCCGTCATCGCGGTCAGATCCGATGTCGGCATGATGGGTGGCAAGATGGCGCATGAATATATGTACCTCACGCCCAACGGAGAGGATACATTATTGCTGTGTGATAAGTGCAAATACGCGGCCAATCGCCATGTAGCGATATTCGAAAAAGATGCTCTACCCGCGGAAGAACCACAATCTCTTGAAAAAGTTGCCACTCCGCATTGCAAAACCATCACGGAGTTAGCTGAGTTCCTCGACATCCCCGAAGCCAAGACTGCCAAGGCCATTTTCATGGTAGCAGATATTCCTGAAGGGGAAACCAGCATTCAGAAATTTGTCTTTGCCATCGTGCGCGGCGATATGAATCTCAACGAGGTCAAGCTGACAAACGCTCTCGCAGCTAAAGAATTGCGCCCTGCAACTGAAGACGAAATCGTAGCCATTGGCGCGGTGCCGGGATATGCGTCTCCGCTTGGATTGCCCGAAGAAAATGACTACATGCCTGTTGTGACTGTTGTGGATGACCTCATTCCTGATTCTTATAACCTGGTAGCCGGTGCCAACGACGATGGTTATCACATGCTCAATGTCAACTTTGGGCGCGATTATAACGCTGACATTATTACCGACATCACCTCCGCCCGTGATGGTGATGCCTGCCCCGAATGCGACGGAACTCTTAGGGAGGTGCGCGGTATCGAAGTTGGCAATATCTTCAAGTTGGGTGATCGCTACAGCAAAGCCATGGGAGCCACATTCCAAGATAAGGATGGGCGTGATAAACCCGTCATTATGGGCTCTTACGGCATAGGCAGCGGACGATTGTTAGCCTCTATCGCCGAGGAATATAATGATGAATATGGTTTGATCTGGCCGATTTCTGTGACCCCCTATCATGTGTACATTGTGATGATATCAGGCGGTAAAGATGCCGAAAATGTCGAACAGGTTTCTGCTCAGCTTTACCAAGATTTACAAGCCGCGGGAATTGAGGTTCTCTTCGATGACCGTGACGACAGTCCCGGCGTGAAATTCAACGATGCCGACCTGATTGGTGTTCCCATCCGCCTGACAGTGGGAGCCCGTTCTCTCAAGAAAAGCTGCATCGAAATGAAACGCCGCGATCAAGATGAGCGCAATTTAATCCCCATGGATGAAATCATCACAGCTGTCGAAAATGAAATTGCCGTCATGGAAGCTGAGATTGTGGAAAAGGTGGTTGAGGTGCCGTTCGAAGAGTAATCAGGGTATACAGGGTAGACAAGGATACAAAGTAAACAGGGTATACAGATGAATCTGTATACCCTGTTCTTATTCCTACACCATCTCCCCCGCTTGACCCGTCCTGAATATATTGACACAATCTCTCCCCACACCCCCACACCCCCACACCCCCGGCTCCCCCGCTCCCCCACTTCCCCCACTCCCCTACCCCCCCCGCCACCCAGCTCCCCACTACTACTCGTTCCACCGCTCCCGCGGTGGAACGCATTCAAAG
>JAYELX010000366.1:0-2473 GCA_034717875.1 Chloroflexota bacterium
GTACGGAACATACTTTTTTGATTTCATCCATCCTTTCGGATAACGAAGCCCGCGCGCCCATGTTTGGATATAACTCGATGCTCAATCTACCTTTTCAGGTGGCTGCCAAAACCGGAACAACTAATGATTTCCGTGACAATTGGACCGTTGGCTACACTCCCGACGTAGTTGTGGGCACGTGGGTGGGCAACGCTGATTACACGCCCATGCAGGGCACCAGCGGCCTTACCGGTGCGGCCCCAATTTGGGCAGCATTTATGCAGCATGTTGTTCAGCACCTCACCGGAGGCAACCCGACATCTTTTGCCCCCCCAACAGGAATCGTCGACCGGGTGGTGTGTACCGTGTCGGGTACAGAGCCTTCGCAATGGTGCCCCAGCCAACGCCATGAATATTTCGCTGCCGATCAATTACCGCTCCCAAAGGGTGAAGACCTGTGGCAGAAAGCCAATATCGATACCTGGACGGAATTATTGGCTTCCCCGGCTTGTTCGGATTTCACCGACACTAAAATGGGGATGAATGTCTCTGACCCCTGGGCAATTAAATGGATCGAGGAAACAGACCAGGGGCGTGCTTGGGCTGATGATATGGGTTTCTCAGAGCCGATATTCTTTACCCCCCAGCATGCGTGCGGCGAAAACGACTCGCATCCGATTCTGGAAATCAGCTCGCCTGATGATGGCGATGTGATCACCTCCAGCCCGCTTGTGATCTACGGGCAGGTGGATGCCAGCAGCGATTTCGAAAGATATAAATTGGAGTGGGGGCGCGGTTCCGATCCATCTGATTGGGATTCGCTGTCTAAGCGTGATGATCCCATCTCGGAGCCGGATGAAATCTACGAATGGGATCTCAGTGAGGTGGCTTCCGGTGTTGTGACGCTGCGCTTGCGTGTTTTCAGCAGCGAGGATACTTACGCCGAGACGCGCCTGACTTTGGATTTGCAAGTTCCCACCCCGACCCCAACCCCGACTGATACTCCCACAGAAACGCCCACTCCAACCATCACGCCGACGATTACTGAAACCCCAACACCGACCGCAACTGCTACAGAAACCCTTGTGCCGACAGAGACCGCAACTCAGACAGAAACGCTGGTTCCATCCGCTACGGTGGCGGATACAGAAATACCCTCTGAAACGCCAATCGCCACTGCCACCGAATGAATTCGGCGGCTGGTACGGGAAACGTGTTCAAACACGTTTGCGCTTTGCGTGCCTTTGGCAAACGTGTTTCGCGTATCAGGCCGTGAATTCATTCACGGTCATCCACGGTTACCTCAGTATATAATTTCAATGTTTCGCGGGCATCATCGCGCGTCTGGAAGCGTCTGGCGCGTTGAAGCCCGGCTTGGCGCAGTTTCTCACGAAGAAGAGAGTCTCCAACAACTGAATGAATGGCCGCGGCTAGCGATTGGGGATCGATGTCGTCGAGTAATACTGCCGCCTCGCCAACGACTTCGGGGATGGCGCCCGTGCGATGGGCGATCAATGCGGTTCCACAGGCCATTGCTTCGACCGCCACCAACCCAAATCCCTCGTGATGAGAAGTTAATACTACTACCTGCGCGCCGCTGTAGAGTGGGGCTAAATCCGCATCGGGGACTCTTCCCGTGAAGATAATGTCTTGTTTTAATCCGAGCCGTTGGATCGTTGGGACTAAGTCGCTGTCGGGGCTTTTAGCGTATTTCCCCCCAACGATGACCAATTTGCCTGCGTAGTCATGGTTTAGCTGCTGCCGAAAGTGTGCGAATCCCTCCACCAAACAAGTGATATTTTTTTTGCGGTCTAGTCTTCCCACATGGAGAATAAATTTCTCTGGGAGTTGGTATTTAAGTTGAATTTGTGCAATCCTTTGTGGGGATGAGGGTTGGAAACATAGAGATACGGAGGGGTAGATAACTGCAATTTTATCAGTTTCAACTTGATAAAAAGACATGATAGCTTGTTTTGTGTTGTGTGAAATGGCAATGACACGATCTGCTCGCTGCAGGCTGCGTTCTTGAATATGCTGCCAGTAAAGAACATCCAACATGGGAAAAAGTTCAGGATGGATCAGGGTGGTCATGTCGTAGATTGTAATGATGGTGGGAATAGGCATCCCAAACACGCCCAGATTTTTTGTGAAATGTACCAAATCATAGTTGCGCAGCTTGATGGGTAAATACATCTGCGCCCAAACCCGCGCCAGAAAGCGGTTTTTGATCGGCATCACAAGCTGCTGCATGTTGCCCGCCGGGGTGGACAGGGAAGGCTCAAGCTGGCTCAGGATGACCAGATACTGATTGCTTTGGTCAATCGCCAGCAAGTTGTGCAGCAGATTCAATATGGCCGTGCGCCCCCCCCCGTAATTATGAATGCCCAGAGCTTCGATTGCGATTTTCATGCTGTTATTCTTTTTAAGGTATTTGTCTGATTAACTGACAAATCTTTTTGGACGCTGATCCACGCTGATTTTCGCAGATCGCTTT
>JAYELX010000367.1:0-2469 GCA_034717875.1 Chloroflexota bacterium
ACCCAACCCCACAATCGCAAAATAATTTGATTTCCACCTGGCTTCAACATGCACAAAAACCAGGTGACGCTCTCACCCGCTTGATGGACCCCTGCGCGGGTAAAGGCGAAGCTCTGGCATATCTGGCCCGGCAGTTGGGGAATACCACAACATACGGTATAGAGCTTTCACCCCAACGGGCAGAAGCCGCAGGACATGTCTTGGACGTTGTGTTGCCCACTGGGCTCATGAATGCCCTGCTCACAGAAGAAACCTTTTCTCTGTTGCTCCTCAACCCACCCTACGATGGAGAATCAATGACCGGCGGCGGCAAGCGGATGGAGTACACATTCTTGAAACCCAGTACCCGATTGCTAGCACGCGGGGGCGTGTTGGTCTACATCATTCCCGAAACCAGAATCAGTAATGATATCGCCAAGCATCTCGCTGGCTGGTACGATGACCTGCGCTGCTTTCGCTTCGAAGAAGATGAGTATCAGGTCTACAAGCAAGTGGTTATCTTCGGCACCAGACGCTTTGTATACAAACAACCCAGCAAAGAAGAGCGCGATGCTGTCAAAGTCTGGGCAAGCGGGTTTGGTAACGATGGCAAGGCACTACCCGTTTTGACCGCGGGCAATGGTGAGTACACCGTACCTGCATCGCCCCAGCGTGGCAAAAAGGGCATGGCCTTTCGCTTCAAGTATATGGCCGTCAGTACAGATGATTATCTGCGAGCGGCGGATGTTTGCGCCAAGTCAATAGAATCAGGCCACGATTGGCAAGATTTAGTTCCTGAGACTACCCCCCGCACGATCACACCAGCAATCACACCAAAGATGGGCCATGTCTCCATGCAAACCACGGGCGGTTTGCTGGGCACCAATCTGATCACCAACGATGGTCGACCAATGTTGATCAAGGGCGGGATGGAAAAGTTTACGGTTTTAGTTGATGATGGGGAGGAAGCTGAAACCAAAGACTACAAACCAGGCACTGATGATGCAAAGGAACTGTACCGGGTCAAGGTTGAACAGAAGGCTCGACCTACTTTGTACGCGCTAAATGCTGATGGCGAGGTAACCTATCTCAACGACTCCGACCGGATTAGCGATGTGCTCAGAGACCATATCCCCACACTTTCGAAAGTCTTAGCTGAACGTAATGCCCCCCGCTACAACATGGACCCAGAACCGTGGGAATGGGACGTTATGGACCCGTTATCACGGGGGCGCTACCTGCCTGGGCGCGACGTGGATGGGCTGACTACGCCCCAGCGTCATTTCTCGGTAGCCCTGGGACGATTGCTTCTGGCAGAAAATAATGGCCTTATCAACGGTGAAATGGGGTCAGGCAAGACCACCATGTCGCTGGCTACGCTGGAATATCTGCGTGCTGCTCAAGAGCGGCGGGGAAGTAGTCAGTCGCCCTATCCTGCCCTGGTCGTTGGCCCTGGCATCGTCACCGCTGATGTCAACTGGCCCAAAGAGACCCGCGAGGTCATCCCAGGGGCGCAAGCTACTATCATTGATGCTACTATAAAGCCCCTATCGAAGCCCGCCAAGATAAAAGATTGGGCCAAAGAGTTGGGCATCCATCTGGATGTTGACAGCTTCGAAGGCGAGGGCGCAATCTATGTATTGAAAGCGATTCTTGCTGAAATACGGCGTCAAAGTGTGTCTGTCTCACGGGAAACTTTGCTCGCTTTAGCAAAGACTCTCGCAGATGCAGAGAAACACCCGCCTAAGACTCGTAGAGGCCATGATGATCCAAACCTGCTTGATGCTCGCATTGGCGGCTACCACTGGCTGGGTCTGGGGGAGTTGGTACGTGATCCCAACCATGTAAAGTCCACGAACAAACGCTATAGCCTGGCGCAATTCATCGCTGAATACAAATCAGGCCAGCTGCCCGAAAAGAGCCTGGCCGTGATGGCCTACACAACCGCAAAGCTGGGGGCTGGCCGTGTAGCGGCTATGGGCTCAAAGCGCGTCGTGGTCACGGTTGACGGTGTTTCAGTAATCCGCGCGGTTTGCACTTGCCCCCAATGCGGCCGCATTGTCTGTAAACAGTACGACGATGAGGGTAATCCTGTCTTGAGTACAGCCGTTACGCCTGGTAAATCGGCAAAGCAGTATGTGGGCAGCAAGCGCCGATACTGCCATGCTCCGATGGAGCAACGGTTATGGGATGATGCTGCTGGTAAAAAGGTGCTGCGGAAGGCGGACGAGAACGGTGATCCGCTCGTCTGCGGCGCGCCGCTTTTCCAGGAATCCAGAATACGCCGTGAGGCTGCAGCTCGGTACATCCAACGCCAGGCTGCGGATTTCTTCCCATCCCTGATCATGGATGAGATTCATCAAGCCAAGGCGAAAGGTACTGGCAACGGGTGGGCTTTGTCCATTCTGGCTCAGACAGCAAAGTATGCGCTGGGACTGACAGGGACTTTGTTCTCTGGTTACTCTACCAGCATCTTCTGGATCATGCACC
>JAYELX010000368.1:0-2454 GCA_034717875.1 Chloroflexota bacterium
CGCTGTGGCTGGATGTGCTGATTGTGCTCAAAACGGTGCGCATTTTATGCACCGGGTTTGGGTCGCGGTAGTCGCTGATCGCTCAATGAATTGAGCTCTTACGAAAACCCGGTGCATGCCCCTCGCCTTTGTAGGCGCTCGACTTCGTCGGGCGATTGTTTTTGGTGGCTTGATCTTTTCTGATCGCTCAACAAGTTGAGCTCCTGGTATGGATTGACCCGTCAAGGGCTAGATTGTCTCTTACGTTCATTCTGTTGCTCTCAATGCCTAGGGGTCAGGAAGCGAAGGGCTATCTGCGACGGTGGATCTCTCTGGTATTCGTGGGTTGGGTACCGACCTGTCATCACTTCGTCGCGGAGCTACCCTGCTCTACAAGCGAGGGTCACCCAACCCCGGAGGGCGGGGGCCTCATAGGAGCGTCAGGGGTTCTCCCACCGGCCCAACACTTCCTGACACCTAGGCACTGAGAGATCAAGTTCATGCTGTCGCTCGACTGCCATGCGGTTTGTCCATGGCCTCACAGGCAATGGCCCATAAAAAGCCCGCCATTTCTCTCGCCACAGCCGTGGTGACCTGTTGCTTTATCTTACCGGTGGCCGCCAGTCGGCGGTATCGCCCGCAGAGGCGCTTCTGAGCTTCCCAGGCGATGGCCTGAACCGTTGGCGTTGTTTGCTCGGCACGCTTCTCAATAATGCGGGTCTTGCGTGCTGGGAAGCGGTAACTCCAGGCCGCCTCTACCAGCACGCGGCGCACATGCCCGTTGCCGGTTTTCGTGATACCTCCTTGGCGTCGGCTGCCACCGCTGGAGTGCTCGCTGGGCACCACCCCCAGGTAGGCCATCAACTGCCGCGGTGAGTCGAACCGGCTGATATCACCGAGTTCGGCCAGCACCGTCATGGCGGTAATCAGGTTGACACCGCGCATCGCCATCAACGCTTTAACCACCGGGGCCAGTGACCAGCTCGGTAAGGCCGTCTGCATCTGCTTCTCCAAGCCCGCCACGCGCCGTTGGGCGTCGCGTACCGCCTCAATGTATTCCTGCAGCACGATTTGCTGAACAGGGTGATCAAAGCTAACCCTTTCCAGCCAGCGGAAGTGGCCGGGTATCCACTTGCTCTTGCCGGGGTAGACCTTACCGTGGCGTAGCAGGAAGGCGCTCAGACGTTGACGTGCTTTAAGCTCAATGGCCTTCATATCTTCACGCGCTCGCGTCAGATCACGAATCGCTTCCTGCTCGGGAGTGGGCACCCACACGGGTGTCAGCTCGCCTGAGCGTGATAAGCGCGCTAACATCTGCGCGTCGCGACGGTCTGTCTTGACGCGATCACCCGTCCGGCGAGGAATCAGTGACGGGGCGACCACCTCACCATCATGGCCGCTGGCCTGAACCTGGTGATAGAGCCCATAGCCGCAAGGCCCTGCTTCATAACTGAACAACAGCGGCTGCCCGTCGAACCGCTGGCTGAGCTGGCGAATCATCTTGTCAATGGCCTTGGGCTCGTTAGGAATCTCGCCACGAAACTCGGGCTCATTACGCCCCGCTTCGGCGATCGAAACAGCGATAGTGGCTTTATGCACATCCAGCCCTATATACGCGGCGTGGACATCGCAGGCACCGCTAAGGCGCTCCCCAAAAGACGCTTGATTTACGCTAGACTGTGTCATGACCTGCCTCCCTCAATAGTGGCTCTGCGTTGTTGCCTCAACCTCAACATAACCCACGACGTTGAGGAGGGGCAGGTCAATCCATCATGTCTACATTGGCGTGGTGCCTTTAGGGGGATTGCGTGGCGCGGGGGATTTCTGGGCATTTTGATGGGTACCCACCCATGCATGTATCAAGTGTCGCGGCCCTACAGACTGGTTCGGGGCTGGCCTTCCGTTGCAAACCCGATTAGCCTGCTAACTCAACCAGTAAGGGATTGAGATGCAAGAGACGACTTCTCGGCAGCGCTTGGCGGGCGTGCTGATTTTGCTTGGTTTGGTAGTGCAAATAATGGGGTTTAGCGGCTGGGCGGCGACCACGCAGGTTGTAAGCTATGTGCTGTGGTCGGCGGTACTGTTGCTGTGGCGGGATATTCCCAGGCGTTCGCGGATCCAGGCGGGGGTGTTGATTAGACTGGGCGCGGGCATGCTGTTGGTGGCGCGGTTTGTTTACGGTGCTGAGGTTGATTGGCCTGCCATGTTGCAGGGCAACGTGTTTGTGGTGGCCATGCTGGTGGGCGTGAGTTTTATCACGCTGATTGGTAAGCAAGGCAGCAAAGGCGCTTCGGGTAGCCGCGTGACCGGCGCGGGTGGCGTGCTGCGCACCTGGTTGGGCGTGCATTTTCTGGGCACGATCTTGAACCTTTCCACCGTGCTGATGGTTGGCGACAAGCTGGCGAGGCGCGGGCCGCTTAAGATGCCGCAGTTGTTGGCGCTTAACCGTGGGCTTTCCAGCGCCGCGCTGTGGTC
>JAYELX010000369.1:0-2444 GCA_034717875.1 Chloroflexota bacterium
TAGACGAATACGGCGCTTTCATAGGCAAATACAGTAAACGCCTGAAAGTGACCAAAAAAGGCAAAACCCTGACGCAAGCACCGCTGCTGCACCTGGAAACCGTTACCATTGCAAACAGGGCTGTGAGCATCAGCGCGGCGGCAGTGCAAGAATGCGCCCAACGCGGCATCCCCATCCACTTTATCAGCGGAATTGGCAGACCCTACGCCAGCCTGTATAGCGCAGGGCTTACGGGCACAGTGGCCACCCGCCGCGCCCAGTTGATGGCCTATCACAGTACTCAGGCAATTGCTATTGTAATGGCATTTGGGACCGGAAAATTACAAAACCAAAGCAACCTGCTCAAATATATGGCCAAATACCGCAAAAATAATGACCCGAAACTGTACCAGGAATTGCGCCTGCGAGCCACCGAAGTGCTGGATTCGCTCATCGAACTAGAACACATCCAACAATATCCCGAGGTGCGATCCGGAGAAGCCACACTGGATGACCTGCGCGCCGAAATAATGGGCCTGGAGGGCATCGCCGCCCGCCGCTACTGGGGCGCAGTCCAAATGGTGCTGCCAGAAAGTTATGGTTTCACCAAACGCATTGGGCGTGGTGCTACTGACCCGATCAATTCTGCGCTTAATTACGGCTACGGAATTTTATACGGAGAGATGGAACGCTCTATCGTACTGGCCGGATTAGACCCCTACGCCGGATTCCTGCACGTAGACCGCCCCGGCAAGCCCAGCCTGACCCTTGACTTCATCGAAGAATTCCGACAGCCGGTGGTAGACCGCACGGTAGTGGGCATGGCCAACAAGAAAATGCCTTTCGATATAGATGATCGCGGTCTGCTGACCAAAGACACCCGCCGCACCCTGGCCGATAAAGTCATCAACCGCTTGGAATCACCAGCCCGGTTCGAGGGTAAACGTTACCCTCTGAGAGCCGTGATCCAAAAACAAGCCCGCCACTTGGCCACCTACCTGCGTGGGGAACGCGCCGAGTACGTCCCGTTTATAATGAAATGGTAATGCGAGAGGACAGAGGACAGAGGGCAGAGAGCAGAGGGCATCATGCACTGTTTACTAATCTACGACATTCCCAGCGATAACAAACGCACCAAAATCGCCGATGCCTGTCTGGATTACGGTTTAGACCGCATTCAATACAGCGCATTCATCGGCAAACTGGTAAACACCCACCAGGAAGAGTTAATGCTGCGAATCGGCAAAATACTAGGAAGCAAACCTGGCAATATCCAACTCTACCCAATTTGCCACAAAGATTGGACCAAACGGCAAATTATAGACCAATCCTGCGATGAATAAAAACACCCCAATATCACCATCCCCTCTACCCATCAAGCAAGAGCCCCCTTTCCGAGTGACAGATCTCAAACAATGGGTCTATTGCCCGCGCATTCTATACTACCATTATTGCCTACCCGATGTCCGCCCAGTCACATATAAAATGAAAGCTGGTAGCGCAGCAGGCCTGCAAGAAGAAGAACGTGAAAATCGACGCAGCTTACGGGCTTACGGCCTCGAAGCAGGGCGGCGTGAATTCAACATCCCGATCGCGTCCATAGAATTGGGATTGCGCGGAAAAGTGGACATGGCTATTTGGGTTGACGACCTTACCAACGCCGAAGTTATCCCCGTAGACTACAAACTCTCCCGACGCATGGGCAAACACTTCGCACTTCAATTGCTGGCTTATGGGCTTATGCTCGCAGAAACAAGTAATACCCCCTCGCAACGCGGTTTTTTATACAGCATTCCCGAGCGGCGTGCGCATGAAATAAAATTTACTAAGCATATCCGGTCACAATTAAAAACTGCCTTAAAACTAATGCACCAAACGCTGCAATCAGAAGCAATGCCGGCCCCAACACCCCAGCGCAAAAAATGTGTGACCTGTGAATTCCGCCGTTTTTGTAATGATATTTTGTAGCCAGAGATAAATTTACCATTCTGGATTGATGACATTCTTGCCGCGGCCAAGAATCAGCCCCATTATCTGTTGGGTGACCGAAGAGATTCTTTTTTTGGAAGCCGATGAAAAGACCTGGTTGGGAGAGGCTGCTTGCTTTTATCATTCTGCCAATTCCGAGCATCTAGCCCCCCCCGCCGCCCAAACCCCATTCTGCGCGCCTATTTCGCAAATCGCATCATCTACTGGTGAAAATCACCCCCAAAGAGCAAAAACCCGCGCGTATAGGCCCATTTTCAGCATTTCTGCTTCGCAAATGATGGCCTATAGAAAACAAAACCCGACTTGCGAAAACCAACAAAATTTGGCATAATATATGCGCATCAAAACGAAAAACCGCAGCCCTAAGACCATCATAGGACGATGCAGCCAAAAGCATGCACTCCTAGAGACCCTCCCACGCAATTGAACGGTAAAGCTTTCACCCCTACGATCCAACAAGTGGATACTGAAACGCA
>JAYELX010000370.1:0-2443 GCA_034717875.1 Chloroflexota bacterium
CGGTTGATGGTCATGTTCTAAGTGACAGCTTTCATCACAGTAAATATTATAAATTGCCGTCATACTGCCTTCTCCACAAACTTCTCAGCATCCTTAACCCTAATCTCACCGGATAGGAGCTTGGGCAACAGAGTATCACGGATGGTAGCAAGCACATGGGATTGATCATCGTTAGCCTTCATCATTTGAAACCAAGGCTCTACTTCACGATCGAATCGTTCGGCGACTGATTTTGGTGGAACTGCCAACCAATAGTAGTTAAAGCAACCAGCATCTACTCGTTGTCTACCGGATGTTCCAGCCATTGCTTGGATGGCATGAGCCCGAAAGTCAGGATTGCGAGCAAGGCAGTAAATGAAAGGTGTTCTCAAAGGTAGTTTTGGACCCAGAACAATAAACTCCGTCGAACCCCAGCCATTCTCACCATCCTCTAGAAAGTCAACAATTGCAGTCTTACCATTTTCCAGGCAGGGCGTAATACGCGCTAATAGGATGTCTCCGTTTCTAAACCTTGATCCTGATCCAGTGAAATCCCTTCTAATTATGGTTACAACTCTTGCTGACGCTGTAGGTAGAGATGCCATATCAACGTAGATGGCGTTGGCTCCTTGCTTGACTTTACGAGGTGGATTAATTTCGATTGCTTCTGAAACTGTAGCACCTCGCCACTCACGAGGAATCGGCCCCAATATTGATTCCTGCATACCCTGGTCACGAAATGGCTCGAAGTCCACAAACCAGCTCTTGAAGAGTGCCTGTGCCATAGCCTCTAGGGTCTTGTTCATCTGGCAATTCAGCTCTATCTTGTCATCCAGTGCTCCCACAATGGCAGCGATGGCGCGCTGCTCAGGGAGGGGAGGCACTGGCACATCAATCGTCTTCAGGTAGCTCACTGGCTGAGCAATTGAGGGTACGCCTGATGATGAAGTATTTGCTAGTAGTCTATGTTGGCCTTCGGGTGTCTTGAAGAAGTATGTGATGAACTCTGGAATCACTTTAGATCGGTCACAGCGCATGTAGAATTGGCGCTGGGATATGACATAGCGATCGAATGTGGATGTTTCCGGAATGTAGGCGGCTTGCCCTATATTACCAGCATGGGTAAAAATGACATCGCCGCGATACACGTTGGCATTCTTCAGCCTCTCCGCATGCTCAATCGCGATGTAGTTGTATTCAGCGTCAAAAAGCCGTGTGCCACTTAGATGCTGTCCGCTAATAATAGGAACGCCTTCGTCAACGAACGTCTCGACCTTTATCGATGAACCGAAAGGCCCCATTCCGACTTTCTCTGCGACTTCTTCGATGGTCGCTGTCCGCCACTCATCTATCATACCCCGACTCCTTCAAATTCCAGCGGACTGCATCCTCAAATTTTACCAACGCTTAGACATTGTTATATCGAAATATAGTCTTGACATCACATCCGGTGATTTCAAGCAGCCCCTTCCAAGCTCAGTTATTCGTCCCCTTTTCGAAATCCTATGGCGCGCCGTTTCGGTTCCGGTGGTGCCATAAGCTGACGGATAGCTTCAAACACCTCTCTGAATTGGGCGTCATATTTCTTTTCCAGGGCATTGAGCTTGCGGGCAAGGTCAGCGTGGGACGCGAGCATTCGTCGCAAGCGGATGAAAGCCCGCATAATCTCAATATTCACCTGGATAGCACGCGGACTCCGCAGGACGCTGGAGAGCATGGCGACCCCCTGCTCGGTAAAGGCGTACGGGGGATAACGCCGTCCGCCCCAGTCACTTGAGGTCACAGATTGTGATCTCGAGAACGTGAATTCATCACGACTAAGTTGGAACATGAAGTCTTCCGGAAATCGCTCCAGATTCCTCTTAACAGCCTGGACGAGGACACGGGTCTCAACCCCGTAAAGTGCTGCTAGGTCGGCATCAAGCATAACTTTCTGCCTGCGGACTAACAGAATTGCCTTCTCAATCCTATCAACGGGGATAAGAGATTGCTTACTAGCCATATCCTAACTCCGCTAGGTTATGTCGGATTACATCCTCAAGTTTTGCTGACTCGGTGAATTGCTCCTCCAATTTCGCTGTTAGCCTCGCCATCTTCTCTTCGAATGGCTCGCCATCATCCTCTATATCTTCAGTACCTACATAGCGACCTGGAGTAAGCACATAGTTGTGAGTTGCGATTTCCTCAATAGTAACGGATTTGCAGAAACCGGGAATATCCTGGTATGCGTTTGCATCTGCTTCCCCACGCCAAGCATGGTATGTGCGGGCAATATGGGAGATATCCTCATCGCTAAGTTCACGATGCACTCGGTCAACCATATATCCCATTTTACGGGCATCAATGAAAAGCATCTGCCGGCGACGGTCGCGGAATTTACTATTACGCTTGTCGCGTGCCAGAAACCAGAGGCAAGCGGGTATTCCTGACCCATAGAAAAGCTGTGCAGGCAAGGCTATCATGC
>JAYELX010000371.1:0-12562 GCA_034717875.1 Chloroflexota bacterium
AACACTTTTTGTAAAATATCTCAGCGCCGGTCGAGTGTTTTCGCTGTAGTTTTGCGAAGCACGCACAGCGACCGAAAATGTATCGAGACCTAGCGGCCTAATACAGCAATATTCCCTTCAATAACCCACAAACTTGGTCTCGATACAAATTCTCCGCTTGCCAACGGCACGCAAAGCTCGCTCCGAATTCACTCGACCGGCATTTGCTCTATTACTCGAAGAGTACTCCTTCGGAGCAAGTGTAACCTTAATTTCCTTTCCATATGAACCATCCCAAAATGTTGGTGGTGCGTTTGCGCTGTACCACGGGTTGACCAAGAATCTCTTTGAAGAACCCGAAGTGCAATGCATTTTCAAAATGCAATGCACTTCTATCGTTGCTTGAGCAACAGGTTTTTGAGCAATTACCAATGAGGTATATATGTCTAAACCCATTATCGAATGTGTTAGCAATTTTTCTGAAGGACGCCGGCCTGAAATCGTCGAGGCTATATCTGATGCCATCGCAGCTGTGAAAGGCGTTGATGTGCTGGATTATCATTCTGATGCTGATCACAACCGCACGGTGATCACTTTTGTCGGTTCCCCGCAGGGGGTGGAAGAAGCAGCTTTTCGGGGCATCGAAAAAGCTGCTGAGCTGATCGATATGACCAGGCACAGCGGCAAGCATCCCCGCATTGGCGCGACGGATGTGGTTCCATTTGTGCCTGTCTCCGGTGCGACCATGCAGGATTGCGTGGAGATGGCTCAACGCCTCGGTCAACGGGTTGGCGATAAGTTGATGATTCCCGTTTACTTGTATGCCCAAGCGGCTGTGCGGCCCGAACGCCGACGACTGAGCGATATCCGTCGCGGCGAGTACGAAAAGTTGAAAGACGTTATCGCCACCGACCCCGACCGCGCTCCTGATTACGGGCCCAAAGAAATGGGCCCCGCCGGAGCGACCGTCATCGGAGCGCGCGAGTTTTTGATTGCCTATAATGTCTATCTCACCAGCAATGATGTCAGCATCGCCAAAAAAATAGCCCGCACCGTGCGACATTCATCGGGTGGGCTGCGTTACGTCCAGGCGATGGGATTGTTGGTAGAAGGTCAGGCGCAGGTCTCGATGAATTTGACCAACTTCCGCAAGACACCCATGCCGTTGGTGGTCGAGACAATTCGCAGGCAGGCGCGGCGTTACGGCGTGGCGATCGAGCATAGCGAACTGGTTGGCCTGATTCCGCAAGATGCGTTGGTCGATGCGGCGGCGTGGTACATGCAGATGGATCAATTCGGATCGGAGCAAGTGTTGGAACAGCGGCAAGGCGGCGAATCAGCGAGTCAGCGAGTCAACGCCGTGGGGTATCAACACGAGGAGTATGGATTATCGTCCACACTCCCACCTCAATCCTCCCCCGAAGAGAGAAGAAGTTATCCCCTCTCCCCCTGGGAGAGGGCTAGGGTGAGGGCAAGGGGACCGAATAATTACGAGTACGGTCGTTTCTTGGATTCACTGGCGGATACTAATCCTACCCCCGGGGGGGGCTCGGCGTCAGCTTATGCTGGGGCTATGGCTGCCGGGTTGGTCGCCATGGTGGCGCGGTTGACTATTGGCAAGAAAAAATACGCCGACGTGGAAGACCAAATCCAAGCCATTCTCGACGAAGCCGAAAGCCTGCGCGCTGTGCTGACCGAAGCCGTCGAGCGCGATGCTGCTGCTTTCGAAGCGATCATGGCAGCATTCGAACAGCCAAAAGACGCCCCTGAGCGCGATCAAATTATCCAAGATGCTATCCTTCACGCGGCCGAAGTTCCCTTGGAAGTAGCTCACAAAGCTGTACGCGTGCTCGAATTGACACTTCAAGTTGCCACGCACGGAAACATTAACGCCATCACTGACGCGGGTACCGGCGCAGCTGTAGCGCAGGCCGCTTTGATTGGAGCGGGGTATAATGTGCAGGTCAACACGCAGGGATTGAACAATAAAACCATCGCTGAGAACATGTTGAATGACCTGACAACG
Source organism: Chloroflexota bacterium (assembly GCA_034717875.1). Classification (GTDB taxonomy): domain Bacteria; phylum Chloroflexota; class Anaerolineae; order Anaerolineales; family UBA11858; genus JAYELX01. The sequence continues at coordinate 2,006 of JAYELX010000371.1, forward strand.
TTGGAAGAAAAGGCTGCTGAGTTGCAGGGTCAGATCAAGCAGCAGCTCGTCAGTCGTGGAGGATTGTTAATAACATGACAGGCCGACCGCAGACAGCCGACAGCCGATCATCACTTTTGGGTAGTGGTTGCATCGTAAGCGTCGAAGTGTTCCACCGCAGTACCAAGGGTATGCTTAGCGAAGCGGATGAAACGAGATACTCAGGTGACAGTCACCTTCAAAAGTGCCTTGTTTCAGAAAACACGCTAATTAGCAAGACGACTTAAAATGTTGATCGAATCTATAGGTGACTGTCACCTCACGCGAAAATAATTATCACTTACCTTTTTAATCGATTACTCCAAACATGACAAGCCAACCCCCGACCACCAAACCCCGACCACCGCATTTATTATGCGCGCGGCTGCTATTTGCTCTCGTGGTGGGCGCGGCGGTCTCTTTTTTGGGAACTGGCTGTTCGAGCAATCAGCCCCCAGAGAGCAGCACCCTTGCACCCACTCTACCCAGCACCCCCAGCCCCCCGACACCCTTGCTGCCCAACTCCCCTACCCCCCGGCCCTCCAGCACACTAGCTCCCATTTTACCCAGCACCCCAACCCCCCGGCCCCCTTGCAGCGACGACATTTGCACATACAAAGGACATTTTCTTTTGGCTCGTCCTATCGCATCTCTGGGTGTCGATAGTGTTGACCCTACTTATCGCTACGGCAGCACCCAGGGCGGTGAGCGCAAAACCCATCACGGCGTGGAATTCGTCAACCCGCAGGGGACGCCCATACTCGCTGCGGCCAATGGTGAGGTTATCGTCGCCGGCAACGACCACCAAACGCCCTACGCCGACTTCCCGATTTTTTATGGCAATCTCGTCATCATCAAGCACCAGTTCACCCATCAGCAGCTACTGGTTTATAGTCTCTACGGACATCTTTACGAGGTGCAGGTTGAGGTGGGACAGCGGGTCAGCGTTGGGGAACAAATCGGACTGGTGGGATTCACCGGCGCGGCCATCGGAGAGCATTTACATTTCGAAGTACGCCTCGGTGAGAATGGCTACGGCGAGACTCGCAATCCTGAACTTTGGCTGCGGCCACACACGGACGAGAGCGGGCAACCCCACGGGGCTATCGCTGGACGCATCATCGATGAATTCGAAAACCCAATCCACATCCCAAACCTGACAATAAAGCGCGTCGATCCCGGCGCAGAAACCACCTTCTATGTAGAAACTTACGCCGATTGGACCGTCAACGGCGACGATGAATGGGGCGAGAACTTTGCCATCGGCGACCTGCCCGCGGGGAAATACCAGGTCAGTTTCGTGGCGCGCGGCTTGCAAACTTACGATATCGAGGTGCTGCCGGGCATGGTCACGGTGGTAAGCTTCGATGCACGTAAGATTGAGGAGTAGTAGCATGAGAGAGCCTGGCAGCAAAATTGCGCGGGCGAAATTTTTTCTGGCAATTATTTTCGTGGCCATACTTGCAGCCTGTGTTCGCCAAGCACCCATTTCCCACTCTCCCCAGCCATTCAACCCCCAGGCCGCGCCACTCACAAAGACCCCTTTTCAGCCCATTCGATGGACGCCCACCTACGCTCCGCCGACCGAAACCCCCACCCCCACTCTGGCCCCGTACAACATCTGGCTTGCGCCTTCGCTGCCTCCAGCATTGGCGAACGGGCTTTCGCTCCCCGAGGATTGGGGATTCACCACCAACCAAGAAGTTGCTGATTCTCAACTTGTCATAGGAGCAGAAAACCCTGTCAGCCGGTGGATATTTGCATTAGTGGCGCCTTTTCCCACGGTGATGGATTCGGTTTCAGGGCAGGAATTACACCAGGCCTGGAGCGGAAAAATAGACTCCCTTGGGGGTGGGCAGCCGCTTTTGATGGCCGAATCTACATTGGGGGCTATATCTGCTTATTGGGGGCAACCCGCAGCGGGGGCGGTAAAAGTTCTCCCTGCCTCGGAGTTAGAAGATGCTGCCTGGGCGCAGCGTCCATCCTGGGGCATCATCCCTTTCGAAGAGCTAAATCCACGCTGGAAGGTTTTAGCCATCGACGGGATTTCACCAATTCACAAAGATTTCGACGTCAGTGATTACGAATTGGTCATCCCCATTTCTGTTTTGGGAGCAGAAATCCCCCCCGGGGTGCACATCCCATCCATCAACCGTGATCCCCAAAAATTAACCACCTTGATTATGACAGGTGTGACCGCGCTGGTGCGGGCGACGGCCTTTGCCCTGGAGCAGCAGAGCGTGATTTACCCGGCCCAAGATATTGGCGCATGGCTGCGCTCGGCGGACATCACCCACATCAGCAACGAAGTGCCCTTTGCCGAGGATTGCCCCTACCCGAACCCGGTGCAGCCGGACATGCACTTTTGCAGCCGGGACAAGTACATTGGCTTGTTGGAGCAAGTAGGAACCGATGTTGTGGAGTTGACGGGCGATCATTTCAGCGATTGGGGGACGGGGGCCATGACGCACACATTGGATTTGTACGCCGAGGAGGGCTGGCTGGTTTATGGGGGCGGGGCTGATTTAGAAGCAGGGCGAAAAGCGGTCATCGTAGAACACAATGGCAATCGGCTTGCTTTGATCGGCTGCAATGCCAAAGGGGGCGGATATGCCAGAGCCAGTTCGACGACGCCCGGCGCTGTCGCCTGCAATTTCGATTGGCTCGGGGCTGAGGTAGCGCGGTTGTGCGCGGATGACTATTTACCCATTGTGACTTTCCAGCATGTTGAGTACTATACTTACGCTGCCCAGCCGGACCAGCAGCGTGACGCCCGCGCTATGACCGCAGCAGGCGCAATCATCGTCAGCGGCAGTCAGGCTCATCACCCTCAGGCTTTGGAGTTTGCCAATGGGGGCTTGATTCACCACGGGCTGGGTAATTTATTTTTCGATCAATATAGTGTCAGTACCGCTACCCGTCAGGCATTTATCGACCGGCACGTCTTTTACGACGGGCGACACATCAGCACAGAGCTACTCACGATCATGTTCGTAGACTACGCCCGCCCGCGCCCGATGACGCCGGATGAGCGCATCAGTTTGCTGGAAGCGGTGTTTGCTGCCAGTGGGTGGTGAGGGTGTCAGGTGTCAGGTGTCAGGTGATCGGGTATCTCTTGAAGGACCTAACCGCGCTTGCTGGCTCGGTCAGGAGACCGGCCAGAGCAGTCAGGAGACTGGACAGAGCAATCGGGAGACCGGCCAGAGCCTTAACTAATAATATTGACTGATTCCCGATTCGCTGACTCGCTGACTCGCTGACTCGCTGACTCACCAACAAGGAGCACAAAATGGGACTTAAACCAGACCACTGGATTCGCAAGATGGCAGTCGAACAAAGAATGATCGAGCCTTTCGAGGCCGGTCAGGTGCGCAATGGGGTGATTTCTTACGGCGTTTCGTCGTATGGATACGATATCCGCGTGGCCGATGAGTACAAGATTTTCACCAATGTTCATTCGGCGATTGTGGACCCCAAGAATTTCGACCCCCAGTCAATGGTAGATTTCAAAGGGGATGTGTGCGTGATTCCGCCCAATTCATTTGTACTAACTCGCACGGTGGAATACTTCCGCATCCCGCGGGGGGTGCTCACTATTTGCCTCGGAAAAAGTACTTATGCGCGCTGCGGCCTGATCGTAAACGTGACTCCTTTCGAGCCAGAATGGCAGGGCTATGTCACCCTGGAGATTTCCAACACCACCCCGCTGCCCGCCAAAATCTATTCCAATGAAGGCATCGCCCAGGTATTATTCTTCGAAGCCGACGAAGAATGCGAAACATCCTACGCTGATAAGAAAGGTAAATATCAGTATCAGAAAACAATTGTGCTTCCGAAACTTTGATGTAAACGTTCACGCCCCTCAGGTTGATCGCCTAACAGTCAAGTCAAGCTATCCACTTTTGCAGATAGTGAAGGTCTTCGCGAAGCACGCTCGCTTCGCTTTGCGTACCTTTGGTATGGCGTGCATCCGCATGCGCGCCCTCGGCGAGCCCTGGGCTGCCCGACCGAAAGCCTATTGATGCCACATTGCTCGGTCTGGCGACCGAAAGCCTACCAATGCCCACCCCGCTCGGTCGGAGACCATCGCTATCAGTCGGAGACCATCGCTATACCCTTGAGATATCACTCCCTCTGAACGCTTACACTTTGATTATGCTATAATCGGTCTGGAAAATATAGATCACAGCGTACAAGAATCCCAAAAAACGAAACAGTGATGGTGAAGGAGTAAGTAATACGAGCAGGTGACTGTCACCTCATGTATATCATTTATATCTTTACCACTACTAACGAAACCAAGGTGAATTAATGCTAAAACGAATCATCCGCGTACTTGGCGGAGATCCTAACAAAAAGAAAATCCAAGAATTTACTGAAACCGTCGATCTCATCAACGAACTCGAAACTCAATTCGAAACCCTCAGCGACGAGGCCTTGCACGCCAAGACAAGAGAGTTCCGCATCCGACTGGTGCGGGGAGAAACGTTAGACGATATTCTCCCCGAAACTTTTGCTGCGGTGCGAGAGGTCAGCAAGAAAACCATCGGGCAGCGGCATTATGACGTCCAGTTGATCTGCGGAATTGCCATGCACAGGGGCATAGTATCCGAGATGAAAACGGGGGAGGGAAAAACCCTGGCCGCCACATTACCCCTCTACCTGAACGCGCTGGACTTGAACCCGCGCTGGGTCGAAATGGCGCGCTCCAGGTGGGGTGCTGACCCTGAGGGCTGGGATTTTAGCCCCATCAACGCAACCCCCATTGGTCGCGGCGCACATCTGGTCACAGTCAACGATTATCTGGCCCGGCGTGATGCCCGCTGGATGGGCCCAATTTATGATTCGTTGGGGTTGAGCGTTGGAGTGCTGCAAATGGCAGCCCGCACCGAGCACGGCAAAAAAGCCTTTATCGTCGATTTAGAAAAAACATCCCCGCACGAAGATCAAAATCAAATCCGAATGGTGACTCGGCGGGAAGCCTACAACGCCGACATCACCTACGGGACCAACAACGAGTTCGGCTTCGATTATCTGCGCGACAATATGAAAATGACGCTGGGGGAGCGGGTTCAACGCGAGCATCATTTTGCCATCATCGACGAGGTCGACAACGTTCTTATCGACGAAGCCCGTACTCCGCTGATCATTTCTGGGCCATCGCACGAAGACAGCGCAAATTACGTCCGCATGGCGAGTGTGGTCAAAAAACTCAAGCCGCAGGATTACGAAATCAGCCTGCGTGATCGTAATATCTCCCTGACTCCAATCGGAGAAACCCACGTCGAGCAAATTTTGGGGCAAGCACTCCGAGACCCAGACCGTCCCGAAGATATCACTCCACATCAAGCGCAGCTTCTTGGCTATTTACAGCAGGCTTTGAACGCCGAGTATATTTACAAGCGCAACAAGGATTACGTTGTCCAGAGACGAAAAATTATCATCGTCGACCATTTCACTGGGCGTTTGATGCCTGGCCGCCGTTGGTCGAATGGTTTGCATCAGGCCGTGGAAGCCAAGGAAGGCGTCCCCATTCAGAGCGAGACCGTTACCTACGCTACAATCACTATCCAAAACTACTTCCGCATGTACACTAAGCTGGCCGGGATGACGGGTACAGCTGTCACCGAAGCGGAGGAGTTCAACGAAATCTATGGTTTGGATGCTCTGGCCATTCCAACCAACCTGGACTACGAGGCCAGCCAGGAAGATACGCCTCTCATCACGCTGCAAGACCGTGATCAGCAAAATTATAAATATACCTACTACGCTAATAAAAATGACCCCCAGAGAGAGGCTATTTTCTGGAAACGAAAAGATTATCCTGATGTGATTTACCGCACCGAAGAGGCTAAACTGCGCTCGATTGTGCAGGAAATTTTGACCTACCATGTAATTGGGCGACCTATTTTGGTGGGTACAACCTCAGTGGAACTCTCGGAACGTGTCTCTGGGCGTCTGGATAGCCATAAGGTTCGCACTTTGGCTCAAACCTTGTTGGTTCGCGATGTCTGGTTGGAAACAAACGACGCCGTGGAAGATGGGCGCCAAATTGCGCAACTGGTTCCTCTGAATACACCGTTGGATAAACTGCGCTCATCCGATTTGCGAAAAATGATTCGGGACGAAAACCTGAACTTACCCCTGACCCCGCTGGACGACTCCAACCTGGAACGGATGTTGCGTATTTTGGGGCTTTCATCATCTAATAAAGAACGGCTGGCGAATGTTTTGCGAGGGGGAATATCTCATCAAGTGCTCAACGCCCGAAAACACACTGAGGAAAGCCAAATCATTGCCGGGGCTGGAGCTTTCGGTGCTGTGACGATTGCCACAAACATGGCTGGGCGTGGTGTCGATATCAAACTGGGCGGCGAATTAGCAGAGAATATTCTGGTGGTCGTCAACCGGGTGCTCACACACAATGGCTACGATGATTCTTATGATATGAGCATGGAAGAACTTCGCGACGCCTTGCAAACGCTCACCGAAGATGCTTATGGCATTTACAAGGCAGAGATTGAGTATTTCCTGAGCCATCTGGAAGAGAAAGAACGCGTGCGGGAACTGGGCGGCCTGCACGTAATCGGCTCGGAGCGACACGAAGCCCGCCGCATCGACAATCAGTTGCGAGGTCGTGCCGCCCGACAGGGCGATCCCGGCTCATCCAGCTTTTATCTCTCCCTGGAAGATGACTTGATGGTGCGGTTCGGTGGTCAACAAATGGAAAGCTTGTTGGCGCGCATGAATGTCGACGAAGCCATGCCAATAGCTAATCAACTGGTCAGCAGCATCGTCGAGCATTCGCAGACGAGGGTCGAGGGGGCCAACTTTGATGTCCGCAAACATCTGTTGGAATACGATGATGTGCTCAATACCCAGCGCGAAAAAATCTACGCTCAACGTGATCGTATCCTCACCAAAGACGACCTCACCGACGACGTCACCGATATGCTCCGGGAGGAGGTACTCCACCGGGTCCCCGAATCACTTGCCGATGATGAAGGCCCGTGGAAACTGCTGTCTTGGTTGAATCAGATTCAGCCTCCTCTACCTCTCCGGGAGAAAATTTTCCCATCCTACACTGTGAAATTGATGTTGGATAATATCGGTAAAAATAGCACAATTGCTGATCTGCCTTCTCGAAATTCCAATGGGTTGCAAAACAATATTCGAATAAGCCTGGCCCCCACAGAAGCTAGTGCCGCCTTACTCGGTCTTGCCAAACAGTCTATCCAGGCCGAAGAGACACATCTGGTGAATAAGGTCGATCAACTGTTGGAAAGCAGCAAAGCCAATATAGAAATGCAAATTGATGAACGCATCGAGACTTTAGACACATATATCGAAGGTCTCGCCCTGAGCGCTGAACCCAACACAAGCAGCGCACAAAAATTATCCCGAGAACTCTCTGAGTTGCTGCGTTTGCCCCTTCAACTTTCATCAGAAGTAGCTGGTCATCTTCGCGATGATCCCTATTCTGTCATTGATGGCTTGCGCAAACTCGTCAGAGAGGTAATGCAGTCGCTGATGATCACTCGACTGATTGGGGCTGTGGAACGGGTGCTCAAAACTTCTTTGGAACTTCCCCATGAAGATTTAATAGGAAAAGATTGGGATGAATTAGCCAACAGAATCATGGCTGCTATCCAGGATATTTTCACAGAACGATTGGAGCATTATATCGGCGACAATGAAAGCCCGGGGAAAATTGCCAGGGATCTAAACGCAAATATAGCCAAGCTTGATAAGCAAACGCTTTCTGAGCAAGATGTGCTTAGTTTGATAATGATTATGCCTCAAGGCAGGCGTCAGGCTTTCGATAAGAAAACGCACCGGCGTGTGTGGAAGCGCACCAGGCGGCTGACGTTTATTTATATGGCCGCGCGGGCAATAGATAATCGTACTCCGGAAGATATTACCAACGATGTGCTGGCTCACTTGGAAGATGCTCAAGCTGCTATTCGAGCGGCATGGGGGCAAAGTGAACTCGCTCGCTTGAATGAAACTCAGCTCAACGAATTGGCCCAGAACACATGTGCCGGGCTGAAAAAAGCAATCGGCGAGAATGTATTTTCCAATCACCAAGACCAACGTATTAGTTCGTTGGGTGATAAAATTCAGGAGCAAGTCGCAGATGAATTAGGTCGCCAAGCCTTGACCAAGATTTACCGACAGCTTTTACTGCGGGTAATCTCTAGTTTGTGGATTGATTATCTGACTCAGATGGAAGCATTGCGTGTTGCTATTGGACTGGAGGCCTATGCCCAACGCGACCCGTTGGTTCAATATAAAACCAAAGCGTTCGAAATGTTCAAGGTGTTGCTCCAAGATATGCGTATGGGTGTAGCTACAAAAATATTCACATTCCGTCCTAGTGATGTGAGCAGTGTGCAGGCGGCTATTCGGGAAGCAGATATTCCTTCTCCCCATGCGCCAAGAAAAAGACGTCGATAAATTGCTTATGACTCACTTTATAGCGATCAAGCCGTTATAGCGCTCAAGCCTTTATAGCGCTCAAGCCGGTCTCCTGACCGTGCGAAGGTGAGACTCACTTTATAACGCTCAAGCCGGTCTCCTGACCGTGCGGTGGTGACTCGGTCAGGAGACCGGTCACAGCGGTTAGTCATGAAAGCGGTCACAACGGTTGGTCAGCAGACTGATCACGGAAGTGCGCCATATCGAATCCAAAAATCGAGAAAAAGACGTCGATGAATTGTTTATGACTCATGCACGAACAAAACGTCCTGTCGAATTCTACCAAGCCTTACCAAAGGTGGAGCTGCATCGCCATTTGGAGGGTTCAGTGCGCGTAGAAACCTTGCTCGACATTGGGCAGGATCATGGGCTTATTCGCAACAAAGAGACAAAAACATTGCGCCCGCTGGTTCAAATTGGGAAAGACGAGCCATATACTTTCGAGAATTTTCTCTCGAAATTTTCTACCCTGCGATCATTCTACCGCTCTCCTGATGTGATTGGACGCATAACCCGCGAAGCGATCGAAGACGCGGCCAAAGATAATATCCGTTATCTTGAATTGCGCTTCACACCCGTGGCTTTGAGCAAGGCTGAAGGCTTCCCTCTTGATAAGGTTATCGATTGGGTGATTGCAGGAGTAAAAGAGGGCGAAGATATTTATGGAGTGAAGACCGGTTTGATTGCCAGCATCAACCGCCATGAAAGCGTTGATTTGGCCAAACAGATCGTGCAACTGGCAATCGACCGTAAACAGCAGGGCATTGTTGGTTTAGACTTGGCTGGAAATGAAGCCGAATTCTCTGCGCGACCATTTGCTGGGATTCTCAACGAAGCCCAGCAAGATGGGTTGAAGGTCACTGTCCACGCTGGTGAATGGAGCGGTGCATCCAACGTGGTAGAAGCCATCCAAGAAGTGGGGGCCAGACGCATTGGTCACGGCGTCCGAGTTGTAGAAGACAAGAGAGCGATGGCTCTGGCTCGCCGCGAAGGCGTGGTTTTCGAGGTTTGCATCACCAGCAATTACCAATCGGGGGTGGTATCTAGGCTCGACCAACACCCCTACCCGCGCATGTTGGATGCTGGGCTAAAGACCACACTCAACACGGATGATCCCAGCATATCCGATATCACTTTGAGTCAGGAATATCGTTTGGCGTGTGAGCGGTTGGGGATTCCTTTATCAGTTTTACGAAAGCAAATTCTAATCGCGGCACAAGCTGCTTTTTTACCCGATATTGCCAAACAAGCCCTTATCGAGCAATTAGAAAAAGAGCTTGATAAGAAAATTCCCCAGGTGTGAGATAATATGATGGTATCCGTAATCGAGATTCGAGCTGACGATGCGCTTATCCAGCAACTAGACTTCAAGACTTATCGCTATACCACCAAGCGACAGGCGCAGCAATTTACCCCCGATGCAGATCAACCCCAGACGGTGGACGTAAAAACCCCTTGGGGTGGCACATTGACCGGGAAGCGGGGTGATTACTTGGTCAATGAATACGAGAACCCGGATGATCGCTGGGTTGTGGAAAAAGAGATTTTCGAGGCAACCTATCAAGAAGATGCGTCTGGCGTTTATAGGAAAAAAGCCGCTGTAGACCTTGTACCTCTGACTCAAGTTACGCATGATCCTGATCAAGAAGTGATTGTCTATTCCACGGAGGGGCCTGTGACCGCGCGCGCTGGTGATTTTTTCTTGGCCCGAGGGGTTAATGGCGAACTCTGGCCCATGCCTAAGGATAAAATCGGGAGCAGCCTGGAGCCTGTGGAGTAAGGCCGGATACGATTGTTTTATATGTCGCACTCTCGGGCACCACTACGAACAAATAAAAAGCAGATCGCTGAAGATCGCGATCTGCTTTTTGAATTTATGGAAACCTAACCTACAGAAGTCAGGTATGGAAACCTGACCTACAGCGGAGTAGAGTCTCACAACGGCATGCAGCCATGTTTCTTGGGTGGGTTGTTGTCGCGCTTGTTGGAAAGCATCTCCAGAGCGTTGATCAGGCGCGGTCGCGTTTCACGTGGTTCGATGACATCATCGATGTAGCCCCG